>CAMQBE010000070.1 GCA_946998935.1 uncultured Mycoplasma sp.
TGACATAAAAAGACAACTCCTTTCGAAATTGTCTCCATATTTTCGAGCAGTTTATGCAAGCGATTATGCGACAAAGTTTTAAAAAGCTTGGATAAAAAGGATATATAAAATTACTTCAATAAATTTAAAGCCCAAAATGATTAACATAACTATTTAATAGGCGAATCCGTTGAAATGGAAGATAAAGAAAAAGCATTATCTAAAATCGTTAATTCTATAGAGTTAGAAATATTTGTCCAAAAAATATTTAAAAAATTTCCACATTTATTTTCTAATTCAATTATTAAAAGTTTAGAAGAATGACACAAGAATTCTTTTTCTATCAAAAGCAAAGATAACAAAACTTTAGAACCCAATTATGAGAACAAAATATCATTAAATATGTTTTATTGCATCGTAATAAAAAAATATTTTGAGCAAATGAATCTTATTTATAAAAAAAGTTTAGATAGAGAGTTTAAAAACAATAAACTCTATGAATTGTATTATAATAAGAAATTACCTGACTTTAATGAATGCTTCATACCTAATGAATATAAAAATGATAGAAATAGATTTATTTCGCTTAATTATTTAACAAATTATGCTTACAAGGATTTAAGAGAAGATGGTGATACTGATCATTATTTCGATTCGAATCCTGAAGCTAAATTTGCTAGAAAAATTTTCAATCATTTTAATAATAATGCTAATGATATGAAATCAGTTAAACTATGAACTAAAAATCCAGTGTTCCAAGGTTTAAATTTTCAATATCTTGATATTAATAATGAAATAACAAATTCATACCCTGATTTCATTTTTGAAATAGGTAAAGAAAGTAACAATAAAGATTATCTATATATTGAAGTTAAAAGTTTAGAAAATGATTATGATCCTGAAAAGACTAAAAAATTGATAAATGCTTATGAGGAATACTTAAATGTTAATAATAGTAATGTAAAGCTAATAAAAGATAACAATATTAAAAGTTTATCAATTTATGGTTTGCTATGTCAACAAAGGGCTTAATGAGTTTTATTTTGTTGGTGCTAGTTCGAATGAAAAATTAAATAGAAAGATAAATCATTTTCCTGCCGACCCAAATGAAATGATAATTAACAAACAAATTTACACAATGGATGTCAAAGATTTATTTAGCTATTTCTTGTAGGATAAACAATATATAAAAACGGCTGGCTTTTGACCAGTCGTTATTATTGTAATTAGTGGAATTTCTTGTCGATTCCAATTGAGCGAAGAACATCTTCGTGTATTTTTGCAAGTGCTGAAGTTGAAGCTTCAAATTGTTCTCATTCTTCTGCTGACATTTCAGGTTTGGTTGGTAAGTATTCATAGCCATCTTCGCCAACAATAACAGGGATAGATGTATAGATACCAGCATTTTTGTAACCTGCAGGTAATTTAACACCGATAGTCATAACGGTACGTTTGTTTTCTAATACTGCTGAAGTAATTTCGTAGCATGAAGTACCAATACCGAAGCAAGTGTTTCCTTTACGTGAGTAGATGTAGAAACCTTCTGCAATAGTGTCTTTAAGAATTTGAGGTAATTCTGATTTTTTAAGAATTCCTTTTTCAATTAATTGGCCAACTTTAGCATCACCAATTTTAACTTGTGACCATACAGCCATTGCGCTAGCACCATGTTCACCTAAGATGTAACCTTGAACTGAGTCAGGTGAAACGTTTGCTCTTTTAGCAATGAACTTTCTAAATCTAGCTGAGTCTAATACTGTACCAGCTGAAATAACTTTTTTAGCTGGGTAGCCACCTGCATAGGTAAAGGCAGCTGCCATAACATCACATGGGTTTGCTGGAATAATAACTGTTCCTTTAAAACCAGATGCTTTTAATTGTTCAGCAAATGATTTCATTAATTTTGAGTTTTCAGCTGCTAAAGCTAAACGGTCTGATAATACTTTAGCTGGAATTGAAGCAGCGATCATAACGATGTCTGCGCCTTTAGCGTCTGCTAAAGTACCTTTGCGGAATGTTGAATTATTTCTTGGCATAATTGATACCATGTCTTCGAAGTCATGTGCTTGAGCTTCAGCAAGAGCTTCGTTTTTGTCTACAAAGATTCATTCAGCTTGAATGCCTCTTGATACACATACGTTAACATAGGTAAATCCAACGTTACCTAGTCCAACAACGACGATTTTTCTCATTTAAAATATCTCCTTTGATAATATGATTATTTTATTAATCTATTTTATTTTAGCAAATTCTAAATTATATGTTTTTGAATTAAGGTTATTCCATAATTATTTTGCTTTTTTACCACATAAAAAGGCACCTATTACGGCACCTTTTATTGTTATTTACTAAGCTTTAGCAACAAGTTTGTAACTTACACTAGCGATAACGATTCAAATAGGGATAGTGATTAAGCACAATAATGTTGACAATGCACTAACTTGAGCGGTATAACCTGTTCATTCGTGGTTGTAAGCAACTGAGAAGATCATTGTTACAGCTGCAGGAGGGGTAGCTGCTAACAATACAAGAATTGTTGCTGTTGATGGTGAAAGAATCTTAAATGGTACAAATAAGAATCCTAATGCAAAGATAACTAGAGGTAATATAACTAGTTTACGTATTGTTGTTACTCAAACGTCTTTGTCTTTTGCAGCTTCTTTAATGTTAGATGTAGCAAGAGAACCACCAATAACTAATCATGCAAGAGGTGAAACGATACCAGTTGCCATTGTAATAATGTTACCGAATACAGGTAAGTTAGCTTTAAAGCCACCTCAGAATTGTCCAACTGGGCCAGCTACTTTAGTTGCTAATGTAGCATCTGTGTAGTAAGCACCTGAGATTGGGTCAAATACTGCTTTAGTATATGGTCTGTATGCAGCTTTGTCAAAGTAGAATCATGAGTCACAGCCTGGGATAAATTGAATTGCTCATAAGATAAGTGATACATATAAGCAAATCATCATTGGGCTAAATAATGATTTCATAATTGGTTTAATTTGGCTCTTGTCAAATTTTTGACCTGAGTATCCAAGTTTTACATAAGCGAATGCACCAATCATGTAAGGGATACATCATGTTTGTGCAAGAGCTAATGAGAATTTATCAAATACTTCACCACCAGCCATAGCAATAAGCAATGGGTAAGCAAAGAATTGAAGTGAGCCATAAGCTAACATCATTTGTGATGTCATGATCTTTTGTTTCAAACTATTTACATATGCATCTCTGCATTGTTCAACAGTTTTTGTTTTATCTGATTCTTCGTAAATTTTTTCAGCACGAGCTGTTACGCTTTTCTTAACCATTTGAGGTCAGAATTTGATAACCATCCAGTTCCAAAGAATTGCAAATAAGTAGAATGCAACACTTAAGCCTAGAACGATACCAACTTCTTTAGCTATAGCTGCGTTTGCGTTTTGCATAAACGCGCCCACACACAAGAATGGAAGAGCATATGTTAGAGTAAATTTAGATAATTTACCGTTAATTTCTTTGGTGAACAAACCGGTTTTTGTTGCAAAGAAACCAATAAGAACAAATGTAATTGTTGCTAACACAGCACCCCACATACCTTGTTGTTTAAGAATTGTAAGAAGTGTGTCCATTTTCTAATTTCCTTTTTGTGAATAAATCTTATTTTAAAACTTAAGCTTGTTAAGATTTCGGTGAGATTACACCTAATATAATTATATTTTTTTTGATATATTGAGAAAGCACAATTTAGATTTGAAACAGATTTTTCACAATTGAAAAACATACATTTATGAGCTATTTTTATTTCATCTTTTTGACTAACAAAATATTTTAAGGGAAA
>CAMQBE010000071.1 GCA_946998935.1 uncultured Mycoplasma sp.
CAGATGCTCGTGGTGGAGCTGCATTAAGCTTAACTAAAGTTTTAAATCTCCCTATTCGTTTTATTGGTACAGGTGAAAAAATTTCTAACTTGGATTTATTCTACCCTGATAGAATGGCAGACAGAATTCTTGGCATGGGCGATGTTATGAGCTTGATTGAAAAAGCCGAAGAAGTAATCGACCCTTCAATGGCTAATAACATGGTAGCTAAAATCTTACGTGGTAATTTTACTTTAGATGATTTAATGAATAATTTAGCCCAAATTAAGAAAATGGGTAAAATGAAAGGCCTTCTTAAAATGATTCCGGGTTTATCAGCAAAAATAGACGACGATAAAATTGCTGAAGCAGAAATGAAGATGGCTAGCTATGAAATACTAATGAACTCAATGACTCCTAGAGAAAGAAAAGTTCCTAAATTGCTTAAACAAGCTAGTCGCAAAGAAAGAATTCTTAAAGGCTCAGGCCGTACAGCACATGAATATAATCGTTTGTTATCTGATTTTGATTCTATGCAAAAACGTATGAGTGAAATGGCTAAAAAAATTAATAGTGGTGATTTAAGTGATTTATCAAAAATGGGCTTTAACTAGAGTCAAGAACAATATAAAAATGAAAATATTTTTATAAATTAAGACCTAAAAAATGGTCTTTTTTATACTAAATTTTTAGTATTCAAAAAATTTAATTGTTTCAAAAACTTATATAAATTTCCGGAAATTTTTTGACTTATTGTTCTATTAACAAGGAAAGAAAGTAAAAATATTAATTTTAGATTCGCATCCTAATATTAGTATTAAATAGTATTATAATATTTCTATGTTGTTTTATCAATAACAGACGTTTTTGTGAATTTTAAAGTTAAAAAAATCACTGGAGAAAAATGGACTGACAAGAAGAGAAAAAAAGCTGCAAAATTTTTTTAATAGCTTGCCTACTAATCACATTATTTTTAGTTGCTTTTTATTATTATTGTAGATTGTCACTTAGTTGTGGTTTTCTGATTGGAGCAGCTTTAGGCTTTCTTACTTTTCAAGTTTCAGATTTATTTTCTTACAAAATTATCAAAATAAAGAATAAGCATTCAGCAGCTTGAGCTGCTTTCATGACTCATTTATTTAATATTGTCATTATTGGCGTGGTACTTGTAATTATGCTTTATATTAACAAGTATTTTCACAATGATTTTTATGGTGATAATAAAGCAATAAACATCGCTTTTTACCCACTTAATGTTGTGGCTTTTATTGTTGGCATTACAATGTACCGTTGAATTTATTCTTTAATTTTGGTAAAAAACGAAGTTAAGAAGAAAGGAGGTAAATAGAGTTGCAAAATTTCAAAGATCACTGACTTGAATGAAATCAACCGCAAATGTTCTCGCTTTTTGTTTTAGTTTTGATTATTTTGATTCTTTCTTTAACTGTCTATATTAAATTGCAAAAAGACTTTAAAGTAGACAAAGCTCCTAAAGGTATTGTTTTAGTAGCTGAAGATTATGTCAATATAATCGACAACATGTTTCAAGAAACAACAGGCGGTCAATTAGCTAAATCTAAAGCTTATATCTTTTCATTAGCAACATTTTTATTGTTGGGAAACTTATTAGGTCTTTTAGGTTTAGAGCCTATAGCTACAAGTTATTCAGTTACTTTAGCTTTAGCTTTTGTTTCGTGACTAGGAGTATTTGTAGTTGGTTTTATCTATCAAAAAATAAAATATCTCAAAAAATACCTTAATCCTCTGGATACAATAGGTTCTGTGGTGCCACTACTATCACTTAGTTTCCGTATTTTTGGAAATATCACTGGTGGTGGTTCAGTCATGTTATTAATTTACTTGTCATGTGGCGAATTGTGAAAATTATTACCCGGACAAAGTAATTTTGAATGATTCTTTTTTGCTCCAATATTTACCCCTTTCTTACATATGTACTTTGACATTTTCGGGGCTTTGATTCAATCATTAATCTTTAGTGTTTTAACTCTAGTTTATTGATTTAAAGAAATACCTACTGAAGATGATAAAGAAAAGGGTAAAGAAAATAAAAATAAAATTAAACATTCTCAAAAAGTTAATGTTATTAAAACAAAATCCAATATTTATTAATTTATTATAGGAGGTTATTATGACTGTTGGACAAGGTTTAGTTGCTATAGGTGCTGGTGTTGCAATGATTGCATGTATCGGTACTGGTTGAAGTCAAGGTGCTGCTGCTGGTAAAGCTTGTGAAGCTGTAGGGCGTAATCCAGAAGCTGCTTCTAAGATTCGTATGATGATGCTTATCGGCCAAGGTGTTGCCGAATCATCAGCTATTTATTGTTTAATTATTGCAATTCTTCTTATCTTTGTATTTGGTAAATAGGAAACAATATGAGAAGCGGTTTGTATGTTGCCACGTTAGCTAAAAGCGGTGGTATCTCAGAAAGTTTCAATGAACGTTTTGGTAAGCTATTCCCATCAATTCCGATGATGATAGCCACCTTAATATCTTTTGCTTTAGTTATTTTAATTCTTTTCTTTTTACTCTATAAGCCAATTAAAAAAGCAATGGCTGAACGTCAAAAATTTATCCAAAAGAATATCGACGAAGCAAAAGACTATAACAAACAAGCTCAAGCTAAATTAGATGAAGCTAATGCTTGCTTGTCGCGTGCTCAAGAAGAAGCTGAAAACAATATTAAAGCTTCAAAGATTGATGGTCAAAGAATCATTGCAAATTACGTTTCACGTGCTGAAATGGAAAGCAAAAGAATTCGTGAAGATGCTTCAAATGACATTAAGCAACAAATGGAAATTTTTGACCAAGAATCTAAGAACAAGATAGCTCAAGCGGCCGTTGAATTATCAAAAAAAAAAAAAAAAAAAGAAGTTTCTAAAAAAGCTGAAGATGAAATTATTGATAAATTCTTGAAGGAAGCTTAATGTATTTAAAAGCTAATCCTGAAGGTTATGCCCAAGCTTTATTTGAAATAGCTAAAGAAGAAAAACTAATTGATAAAATACATCCTATTCTTAGTAATTTTTTAGATGCTATTTTATCTGATAACAAATTACTTGAAATACTAGGCGATTCTAATATTTCAAAAGTACAAAAATACGAATTAATTGACGATATTTTTAAAGTTTACAAAATAGATGTTCTCAACAACTTTTTTAAAGTTATTATTGAACGCAATGCTATTAATTTATTAATCAGAATTATCAAATATTATCTAAAACTTTCAAACGCTGCTTTGAATGTTAGATATGCAAAAATTATTTCTGCTTATCCTATTAGTAGCGAAAAATTAGCAAAAATAAAAGCTAAATTAGAAAAGAAAACAGGAAGCCAAATTGTACTTGAGGCTTTTGTCGATTCAAGCTTAATATCAGGCTTTAAAATCAAAATTGATTCATTAATTATCGAAAATAATTATGAACATGATTTACAAAGTATCAAAGAAGTTCTCTTAAAGAAAAAGGAGGTTTAGATGTCTAAAACTAGAATTGATGATATTTCAACAATTATCAAAAATCGTATTAGAAATTTTGACTCTAAAACTGATTATTCAGAAGTAGGCACAATCATCACTATTGGTGATGGTATTGCTTTAGTATCAGGTTTAGATAATGCTAAAAACGGTGAAATTATTTTATTCAAAAATAATATATATGGCTTAGTTCTAAACCTTGAAGAAGAAGTTGTCGGCGTTGCTATTTTTGGTAATGCTAACGAGCTTTCTGAAGGCGATGTTGCAAAGAGAACTGGTGAAGTTATTTCTATTCCTGTTGGTGATCAA
>CAMQBE010000072.1 GCA_946998935.1 uncultured Mycoplasma sp.
AGTAAATAATAAAGCTAACAATTAGTAAATATAGGATATATTTAAAAATTGGTTTTACTCTTTTAGGAGTAGCATTGTTATTTTTTAGATAGACTTTATCGTAAATTAAATCTTCATAAATAATATTTTTCATTATAGATATGCTTTTAATAATTCATCTTTGTTTATTTCGTTAATTTTTTTATCAAGATAAACATGTTTATCTTTTAGAAAGATAACATGTTCAACGCTATCTAAAGAATTTTCAACATCATGGATAACTGATAATACGATAGCGTTATTGTTAATTGCGTATTTTTTTAAATCCGCAAAAATCTTTTGCGCATTGATACGGTCTAAACTAGTTGTAGGTTCATCAGCAAAAATAATTTTTTTAGGTTCAAAGAATAAGCTTGATAAAACAACTCTTTGAGCTTCACCACCAGAAAGAAACTTACATGGGGTATAGATTTTATCGGCAATACTCATTTCTTCTAGAATGTTAATTAATTTTGTTTTTTGTTTTTTAGTTAATATTTTAAACAACTTAAAAAATCAATTTTGATAACTAGAATCAAGCTGATATTTAATGTTACTATAAACGTCCAAATCATCTATTAATGAGGGCTTTTGGAATAAAAAAGCAATTTCATTTTTTATCTTTTTAAAGCTTTTTTTAGAAAGAGTTTTTGTATCTTGGCCATCGATTAATATCTTACCGCTTTTGATTAAAGACGGGTCCAAAATTGATTTTAATAAAGTTGTTTTGCCTACACCACTTTTACCATAAATACCATAAAAAGTACCACTAGTAAAGGTTAGATTTATATCAATCAATAATGGTTCGCTCTTATAATCAAGATTAACATTAACGAACTTTATTTCCATAATTACTAATTTAATCCAGCATTAGTAAACATATCAATGATTTTTTGTTGACCATCTTGATCAACTTTTTCATAAGCAACAAATCCACCACTTGTACCTAAGTCATTAGCCTTATTAGCACTAGTTAAAGCTGCTAAAATTTCACCAATGGCAGCTGTAACTGTTTTATCAACATCTTTATTTGCGATTAAAACATTATAAGGAATAGGATCTGTTAAAGTAAGCAATTGCATTTTACGTCCGGCTTTTTTATTACTTTTATTTAAAACGTATGATGTTTTACCATTATGCGTTCAAGCATAACCACATTCATTATCAAAGGCTATTTTGAAATTATCTTGTTGGCCTAATTTTTTAGCTTTTTCTTCTATGTAATTAGATGTATGATTTGTAATTTCTTCAGCTAAAGTAGTGAATTGAGCGCCAAAATGTTTTTTCATTAAAGCTTCTGGTAATAAATACTTAGAGCCACTATCTATTGATCCATGCATAATACCGAAAGATCTAAAAGTAGCTAAATCTTTATCAGCTCAAGCTTTTTTGATAGTTGCTATTTCACTATCAGTTCCTAGCATTCAAATAGCTCCACGTTGTCAGCCAACATATTTAACCGGTTTTTCGTAAACGCCTATGTACGCTGAATCATTCCAACCCATATCAGCATCTTTTCAATTTTCATATCCGCCTTTAGAATCAAAAACTTTTTGTTCTTCACTAGCTGCAGTAATTAAAAAATCTTTATCGCTACCGTCTTTATAGATTGCATCAGAAGTTGATGAACCTTTAAATGCCATAGCTTGAGTTCTTGCAAAAACATATGCAAAATCCTTTTGTGTTCTATAAGCTTGATAATATTTAGAAATTGCGGGAATAGCTATATCTACTTTATGAGTTTTAACAGCTATAACATTTTCACTTTCTTTATCGCTTCCTGAAATAAGCTTAATAGTTTTATTGATATTTTTTTCTTTTAAGCCATCATTAATATATTTTTCAAAAGCTTGAGCTTCTGCTTTTTTATCTTTATCAATTGGACCTACCCAACAAAACTTTAATTCATTTGAGTCTGAATTATTGCCACCACAACTAGCTGCCATAAATGGAGTTGCTAGTAAAGGTGTAGCAAATAAAAGTAAACTTTTTTTAAATTTCATATAAAAAAATCCTTTCTTGACAGAGAAGGATCTTAATAACACTTAAGTTATTGATCTCGCTACGCAGGCATTACCCTGATCAGCTTTGAGAGTGTTTCTCAATTCATTATAAGAAATAATGAATACCCCTGTCAATAATTAAATTATATCAAAAGAGCTAATAAACAGTATTAAAGTTTAACATCATCATGAACTATTATTTGTGAATCTTCTTGCAATTTAGTCTTATGAGCGGCGCTTTGTTCTTTTCATTTCTTTAAATTGATTTTTGCTTCATCATGATGAATTAAACGAGTGATGTTAGTATGATGAGCAATAATAACTAATGAAGCATCAATTGAATAAAGAATACCCGTAACATACCCATAGTTATCTGTTAAATCTTTAACAACAAAATTTGGTCATCAACCTAAGATACCTTGCGTCATTCAAGGAATTAAAGCAAAAGGAATCATAATAGCAGCTGTTAAAACTGAAGCTAATGAAACATATCTTGAGGCTGCAGCAATAATGAAGAAAATAACTGCAGCAACAAAGAAAAATACAATGTTTATAGTGGCAGCTAACCCTACACTACAAGCTACTCCTTTGCCACCTTTAAATTTGAAATATATTGGGTAGATATGACCAATAATGATACCTAAACCCAAGCTTTGAGGAGAAATAAAATATTTACTTGCAAAGTTTTTAAAACCTTCAATATGATTCAACATTGCAGCAAGAATAAAAACAGAAATTGCAGTTTTTAAAAAATCAATAAAGAAAACTGCTAGAGCAAAACTTTTACCATATGTTCTTAAGCTATTAGTTGCCCCAGCGTTTTTTGAGTGATAGTTTCTTACATCATCGTGCATTCAAAGCTTACTTAAAATAATGGAAGTATTTAAACTACCAATAAATAAATAACCAAAACAAACGAATGCAAGATTCAATAAAATACTATATAAAACGCTCATATAACCTTTCTTTTTTAATTTTGAATTTTACTAATCATACTATACAGCAGATATTTTAGAAAAAAACTATTTCTTAGGAACATAAGTTTTTAACTTATTGTTTTCTCTATATCAACGACCTTCTTTAGCTTGTTTATGCCCATTTAACAATGTCGCATCAGCAGAAAAATTGCATACTAATTTAAACATTGATTGACCGACTCCATAAGCATCAACTGGTGTTTTTGCTGCTTCGAACTTAGCTATTTTATCAGCATTAAAACCTGATGAAACAACTATTTTAACTTTTTTAGCGCCAACTTCATCTAAAGCTTTACGCAATCTTTTAACTTGATCAATATTAACACCATAATGTTCTTCATTATTTTTATCATTATCAAACATGTGATCCAACATATTTTTAGATGTATCAATTCTTACACCATATAGTTTATCTTTTAAAACTTTATAACTTTCGAGTGATTGAGCAACAACATCATTATGATAATCAACTAATGAGATAATTTTGTTTTTAGGCCATACTTGTGCATAAGCAGCCATTGCTGCGCCAGTATCACCATCAAAATTTTGAATCAAAATGTGTGGCACTGAACCAAAGGTTGGTTCTACACCTTCAACTGCTTCGTTTTGAGCATCTGTTGACATACTTCTACGCCTGCTAAAGCAACAGCTTTACCATCTATTTCTTGCATTAAATAGTGGTCAGCTCTATCGCCCATAAAGATTATCTTTTTGCCTTTAGCAGCAACAACACAATCATGTGC
>CAMQBE010000073.1 GCA_946998935.1 uncultured Mycoplasma sp.
CTGAATATAAACGAATATCAAATGATGTAGTAATATCGCCATCTTCACGATAACCGTGAGCAATTAAATTATGATTATGACGGTTAAAGAAGAAATCTCTTAAAACACCTTCAAAGCCGTGGAATGCAAATACAACTGGCTTGTTTTTAGTAAAGATTTTGTCAAATTCTTCATCACTTAAGCCATTTGGATCTAGCTTGTCACTTCTTAATTTGTGGAAATCGACAACGTTTACGAATCTAATCTTAAGATCTGGAAATGCTTCGTGTAAATATGATATTGACGCTAAAGCTTCAATTGTAGGTTCTGTACCAGCAGAAGCCATAACTAAATCTGGTTCTTCGTTAGCGTTAGCTGTTGAAGCTCAATCAATAACTTTAAGACCTTTAGCAACTAATTCTTCAGCTTCATCAATAGTGAAGAACTGATCACGAGGTTGTTTAGAAGCAATAATATGGTTAATGCATTGTCTTGATTTTAATGCTTTATCCATAACAGCTAATAATGTATTTGTATCAGCTGGTAAGTATTGATTAATTAATTCGGGGCGTTTGTCAGCTAAGTGACCTAAAAGACCTGGGTCTTGGTGCGTATAACCATTATGGTCTTGTTGGAATGCTGTTGAAGTGGCAATAACATTCAATGATGGATAATCATGTCTATGTCATGAAGTATCATTAGCTTTCTTTAATCATTTCATGTGTTGTGTAAGCATTGAGTCAATAACTCTTAAAAATGATTCATAACTTGCAAAAGCGCCATGACGACCAGTTAAAACATAACCTTCAAGGAAACCTTCACATTGGTGTTCTGATAATTGAGAATCAATTACACGTCCTTGTGGACTTAAAGCTTCATCTAATTTGCTATCAATACGGTCCATTCAAACACGATTTGTTGCTTTAAAGACATTGTATAAACGATTTGATTTAGTTTCATCAGGTCCGAACAATCTGAATGTTGTTGGGTTTCTTTTAATTACATCAGCATAATAAGTACCTAATTCAACCATGTCTTGAGCCATAACTGAACCTGGTTTAGTAAATTTAAGAGCAAAGTCTTTTCAATTTCCTAATTTAAGAGGTTTAGGATTTAAACCACCATTAGTAATAGGGTTCATAGCCATTCTCTTATTACCTTTAGGCGCTAAATCGAAAATAGCTTTAATTACTTTACCTTTTTTATCAAATAATTCTTCTGGACGATAAGATCTTAATCATTTTTCAAGTTCCTTCAAACCAGTTAAGTTTTCGCTCTTTGTAGGAAGAGGCACTTGGTGAGCTCTAAATGAACCAACGATTTGTTCGTGATTTCATTCTTTAGGACCTGTTCAACCTTTAGGTGTTCTTAAAACAATCATAGGCCATACTGGTCTTTTAGCTTTATCTGCAGGTTTTTTACGAGCAGTAGCTTGAATTTTAAGAATTTTTTCAATAACTGTGTCTAAAGTTTGAGTCATTTTTTCAAACATTTCTTCTGGTTTATCACCTTCGACAAAATGTGCTTCTCAACCCATACCAGCAAAGTAGTTAGCCAAATCTTCATTGCTTCTACGGCATAAGATTGTAGGGTTAGAAATTTTGCCACCATTTAAATGTAATATAGGTAATACAGCACCATCAGTAACTGGGTTAATGAATTCATTTGATCATCAGCTAGTAGCAAGAGGACCAGTTTCAGATTCACCATCGCCAACTATTGCAGCAGCAATAACATCTGGATTATCCAAAATAGCACCAGTAGCATGTGATAATGAATAACCTAATTCTCCACCTTCGTGTATTGAACCTGGAGTTTCAGGTGCAGCGTGGCTAGCAGTTCCACCAGGGAATGAGAAGTTTTTAAATAAATATTTTAGACCTTCAATATCTTGGCTAGCTTTAGGAAATCTTTCGCTGTAGCTACCATCAAGATAAGAGTTTGAAATCATAACTTGACCACCATGTCCAGGGCCTTCAATGTAGAACATATTTAAGTCATATTTATTAATAACACGATTCAAGTTTACATAAGCAAAGTTTTGACCTGAAATTGTTCCTCAGTGGCCAATAGGGTAAATCTTGATATCTTCAGCCTTAATTTCATCTCTTAATAAAGGATTATTTCTTAGATACATTTGACCTACTGAAAGATAGTTTGCAGCTCTTCATCAAGCTTGCATTTTTTCTAAATATTCTTTAGAATCATAAATAGTTTTTTTCATGTTTCTCCTTTTAATTTTTGACAATAGTTTTTTATTATATATACTAAGTTTCTTTATTATAAGAGAATTGCAAATGCGCTATTTTAATATTGATAAATAGTTAAGGCAAAATATGTAAATAATTACATTAATATATTTTCATTAAGCATTATAAGCTCAAGATAATTTAGTAGTTAAAAATAAATACTGAAAAGTAAAAATATTTTTTCTTTAATAAAAGCTGAAAAGCTAATAAGGCGTTTTTTGTCAAAATAAAAATATTATGTCATTTAACAAATATACCTACTGTATAGAATAATTGGAAAAATTATGCTATTCAAATTTTTGTCAAA
Source organism: uncultured Mycoplasma sp. (assembly GCA_946998935.1). Lineage (GTDB taxonomy): Bacteria > Bacillota_I > Bacilli_A > Mycoplasmatales > Metamycoplasmataceae > Mycoplasmopsis. The sequence continues at coordinate 2,536 of CAMQBE010000073.1, forward strand.
AATTAACTCTAAAAAAGTTCATTTTTTCTTAACTTTTTCATTTTCTAAAAAAATAAATTATATTATAATAATGTATGCGTTTAACAAGTGGAGGGGTAGCGAAGCGGCCAAACGCGGGTGGCTGTAACCCACTTCCTCACGGTTCGGGGGTTCGAATCCCTCCCCCTCCACCATTATTATTGCCCCATAGCCAAGCGGTAAGGCAACGGGTTTTGGTTCCGTCATGCGTTTGTTCGAATCAAACTGGGGCAGCCATATCACCACGAAAGTGTGTGATTTTTTATACTTTATTTTTAGCTAATATATAATATGGCTATGAATGAATTTGAAAATTTTGAACAACCAGCGATAGATAAAAAAATTCAAGATAAAGCAAAAAACACCCTATTAGGAGCAGCGTTATTATGATTTGGATATTCTTTATTGATCGCTTTTGTAACAGCTATATTGACTTTAGTTTATATTGAACCTATTAGTCAATTTTTCGACAAACACCCTTACGGTTGGTTAGCTATAGGATTAGTAACTTTAGCTATAACTTGCGTGTGTTTATGAGTTGGAAACAAAATGCCTTTCTGAGCATTACTGATATTTGTCACATTGTCGATGATAGGTATTGGTTTTAGTGTTTTAAGTTTGGGACTCTATGAAGCTCTGCACACATTCAATTGAAAAGGAATGTTTCTGGTTTTATTAATACCAGCTGGAGCTATTATTCTTTTCGGCCTACTAGCAAGATTTAATCTTATTAATATGAGCATAGTTTGAGTGACTATTTTAATATGCTTAGGAATAATGTTTGTTGTATTTATTGTTAGCTTCTTTGTTATGAACTATTGATTATACGCACTATATATAACACTCGGTTTAGTAGTGACATTCTTATATATGGCTGTAGATTGATACCTAATTATGCGCTTTAATAAAGAAATGACTTATTATGTAGATAACTCAGAAAAAGAAAAAGCTGTAATTAAAATTGGATTGTACTTTGGTGTACGCTTAGCATTAGATTATATTTATGCCTTTTTATACTTAATTAAATTATTTGAATTAGGTAAAAAATAGCATTAAAAATTCCATTTTTGCAAGTGGAATTTTATTTTTGCTCTTTTTGATTATTTTTATGAATAAAAATGGCGTCCACGGGAAGATTCGAACTTCTGACCCCAAGCTTAGGAGGCTTGTGCTCTTCCAACTGA
>CAMQBE010000074.1 GCA_946998935.1 uncultured Mycoplasma sp.
CTAAAGATGATTTTAAAACTTTGATATTACCGTTGCCATATTTATTTAAAACAAATAAAGGATATTCTAGTTCGGAACCATCTAAAAGAATATCTTCAACTTTATTTAAATAAGTTGTATTGATAAATTGTTCTAAATCTAGATTATCAATTTTGCATTTTAAATATTCTTTAATATCTTGTGGTAATTCACCAATAGGTTCACCACGAATTGCTAAAATAGCTGCATGGGCTCGATGAATTTCTTCATTTTGAATTTGTTTTTTAATTTTTTTTATTTTTAAGAACATTAATAGATAAGTTAATATTGATATTAACGCTACTACAATAATTGAAACAAATAAAGCTACTTTTTTAGGATCATGTCAATCCATCTTGCCTCCTTATAGTTTTATTCCACCGTAATTTTCATAATCTTGCAAAATTAAAACGGCTGAAAGTGTATCTTTCTTTTCTTTACGTTTTTTTATTGATAATTTAGCTTCTTTTAAAACATTAGTAGCTTGAATAGTTGTGCCGTATTCATTAACAAGATAAATATCTAAATCATTAAACTCTGTTTTTAGTTCTTGGCCAAAAGCTTCAACCATTAAAGTTCTTTCGCTTTTAGCACCATTACTTCTTAATGGATAACCTAAAACAAGATTTTTAATTTGATATTGTTTTAAATATTTTTTAATTTGTTCTTTGACAACTTTAAAATTTTGTTCATCAAAATAAATTGTTTCTAAGGCAGAAGCAATAATATTGTTTTCATCACTAATTGCAAAACCACAAGTTTTAGTACCTAAATCTAGAGCTAAACTACGCATTAATTTCCTTTTTGATTATTTCAACTAAGTTCTTAACATTATCAACTTTACCCATGGTTGTTAATGGATTACCACCACCACGACCATTTGTTAATTTAGCAATCTTTTGGAATAATTCATTAGCATTAACTTTTTTAGAAGCAATAGCTAAAAGAACTTGATTACCATTTGTTGAACCTACGACAATAATACTATTAATAAACTTTTCTCTTAATGTAGCTGCTACGACTTTAACACTAGAAGCTTCTAGGTTTAAGTTAATATAAACTTCATATTTACCAATTTTTTCTAATTTAACTGATTCACAGTCAAAGTCAACAACTGATGCATTTTTATAAAGTTCTTTATAATCTTCTCTAGCTTTTTCAATTAAGCTTCTTAAATGTTTGTTTGAAGCTTCATAATTTTTAGTATCATTAACTATTTTTAAATCATATTTTTTGTCTAGTGATTTATTTTTAGCAATAATGTTATTTAATTCTTCCATTAATGCTTCATTAGTTTCTTTATAGTATTGAGCAACTAATTTCTTTGAAGTAATTGCGCGAATACGGAAAATACCAGCTTGTTTTTTATCAACACTAGTTATTTTAAAATCTTCAATAACACCTGAATGTTCAACGTGAGTACCACCACATAAATCTTGAGTTATACCTTTAAAATCAACCATTCTAACATTCTTAGGATCCATGTATTCAGTTTCTTCAATAGTCATGATTACACCCATTTTTTTAGCTTGTTCAGTGGTCATGATATTGTATGTTCTTTTAACATCTTTAGCTATATATTGATGCATTCTTTTTTCAACTTCAGCTACTTGTTCATCACTTAATTTTTCATCAGCAGGGAAGTCAAAAGTCAATCTTTTTTCAGTAATATCTGAACCCAATTGTTCTACAAGATGACCTAATGTATCTCTTAAAGCGCAGAATAATAAGTGAGTTGCAGAGTGATTACGAGCCATACCTATTCTTACATCTTTATCGACATAGCATTCAACTGGGTCTTTAATATTCATCTTGCCTTTTACAAGATGAATGTTATTACCAAATTTATCTTTAAAAACATCTAGAATTTCTATCTTATTTTGACCTTGAATCATATATCCATGATCGTGATTTTGACCACCACAAGTTGCATAAAAAGGAGTTTTATCTAAAACTACATATCCTTCGCCGTTAATAGATTTAACTTCTTTTTCATCATCCATTAATTTGACTACTTTAGCTTTTTTATTTTCTAAATGTTCATAACCAATAAACTCTGAAATTACGCCTTTAATTAAAGCAAGTGAATTAATAACTTTTTCCATACCAGCTACTTTTTCACCACGTGAAGCATTAGCATGTTTTACTTTAGCTTCTTCATAGCCTTTCATATCAACTTTAATACCTTTTTGAGCAAGTATTTCAGTTGTTAATTCAATAGGGAAACCGTATGTTTCAAACAAGTTAAAAGCTACTTCACCGCTAAAAGTTTTCCTCTTGGGATCAATATTCTTTTTAAGTAATATTTTTCCATTTTCAACTGTTTTAGAGAACAATTCTTCTTCATCTTTAATTGCTTTAGCAACTCTTTTAACATCATATTCAAAAGGTAATGAATCATGAACTACTTGAACTAATTTGTATAAGAAATTACCTTTAATTTTTAATTGCATGCCTTTGTATAATGAACGACGAATTAAACGACGAATAATATAACCACGACCAACGTTAGATACTTTTTCGCCATCAGCTATTGCGTTAGCTACAGTTCTAACATGGTCAGCTATAATTTTGAAGTTAGTATTAATTTCTGTTTGTTTAGGATCTTTTTTAAAGTAGTTTTGTGGTTCGTATTTAAATGGAGTGTATTTTTCAATTTCATGAATAATATCTAAGAATAAATCTGAATCGTAGTTTGTTGGTGCATCTTGCATAATAGCAACAATTCTTTCTAAACCAGCACCAGTATCGATATTCTTTTGTTTTAATTCTGAATAATGATTTTCACCATCATTATTAAATTGTGAAAAGACAATGTTTCAGATTTCAATATAACGATCATTTTCAATATCTTTTTGTAATAATTCAATACCACGTTTATCGTATTTTTCACCACGATCATAATATATTTCAGTACATGGACCACAAGGACCAGAACCTACATCTCAGAAGTTTGTATCTCTAGTTCCTTTAATCATATGGCTTTCTTTAATACCATGATGCATTCAACGTTTTTTGGTATCGGTATCTTCAGCATAGTAAGTAAAATACAACTTTTCAAGTGGTAATTTTAAAACTGTTGTTAAGAACTCGAAGCCAAAATCAATAGCTTGTTCTTTGAAATAATCGCCAATTGAAAAGTTACCAAGCATTTCAAAAAAGGTATGGTGTCTTGAAGTTACACCGACATTTTCTATATCATTAGTTCTAATAGCTTTTTGACTATTTGTTAATCTTTTTGCTGGCGGTATTTTCTTACCAGAAAAATAGTCTTTTAATGTAGCTACCCCTGAATTTATTCACAATAAAGAAGAGTCATTAACTGGTATTAATGATTTGCTTTCTACTACCAAGTGATTCTTAGATTTGAAGAAGTCTAATCACTTTTGTCTTATTTCTTTTGATGTCATCATAATCATCTCCTATAAGTATGTTTTCTCTTTATTTTTATAAAATACTTTTTCTATTATTGCACCACCAAGGCATTTATCTCCGTCATATAAAACAACTTGTTGACCTGGTGTTACTGCTTGAGCTTCTTTTCCAAAATGCACTATGATACAGTCATTTTCTAAAAACTTAACTTTCACTTTTACATCTGCTTGACGGTATCTAAATTTGGCACTTAAATTATCTTTATTAAAATCAGTGTTATTTAAATTCAAATGCGAAGCTAATAATTCATCTGAAAGTAAATAGCTCATATCACTCGCG
>CAMQBE010000075.1 GCA_946998935.1 uncultured Mycoplasma sp.
AAACTCCTTTGCATATTAGCATAAGGAGTTTAAAGAATAATAAGCGCATGTTAGGTTATTACCCCTGACTATCCACCTAATTTAATAGGTTGGCATGCTTCAAAGCTAGTTCAGCTCCGCAACTCTTTATGCTTTTGTTATTTAACATTGTATACTAAAAAGTTTAAATGCTATGAATTTACACAAAAATCATATATTTTAAAGCATTCAATAGTTGACAATAATTATTCTTTTTTAAAACCATCAATTTCTATTTCATTGTAAGCTCATTTGCCATTTGCATTATTTCTAACAACAACATTAACTATAATAAAACCATTACCTTGTCTCATGATATTAGCTGCTAGGAATTCAACACCAGAAGATAAAGTATCAAGTCCATGAATAATGAAATCTTCTAACCTAATATCTTTTGCATATCTATTTGCTTTGTCTTTAATCTCAATAGTTAGTTTCTTAGCTTCTTCATCTAAATTAATAATGTGAGTTGGTTTCATAAAAACAGTTATAAGATATTCCTTTACTTTAGAATCACCATAGACGTTATTCAATCTTACACTAACAATAATTGATGTTTCGTCTTTTTTGCTAAACCCAAATTCCATGTGTAAATCTTTTCTTGTGGGTGAAGATATGTTAATATCTACATCTTCTTTTTTTACATTGTCAGCAACTATATTAGCTTTGTTTTTAACGTCTACCTAAATTTTTGCAAACTCTGGAGCAAAATCAATTGCTGGAGCTGAAGCTTTAAAACCAATAATTGTTTTATCTTCGCTCTTAGTTTCTTTAGAGTTAGTTAAACTAACTGTAACAATTAAGTTAGTGCCATCAGCTTTTTTGATTTTCGCACTTGCAGTAATACCAGCTGACAATTTGTCTTTACCATTAATGATAATTTCGTTTGCTTTGACTTCAGAATCTAATCTATTCTTGTTTTGACATCTACGCTAATTTTTGCCATTTCGCCATCAAAATTAATGGTTTTTTTATTACTATTATCTTTACAACCAGCTGATAATGCAACAATAGGCAAAACAAATGAACTACTTGCTAAAAGTGTTAAAAGTTTCTTATTCATAACCTTATACCTCTATTATTCTTTATTAAATATGCGCACATTATATTTCTAAATTTGAATAATTCTTGATAAATATTAACTAATAACAAATAATCTTGAAAAAAGCAAGATTCTCGAATTATTAATAAGTTGGATGAATGATAAACTGTTCGAAAATGTGAAGACAATTTCGAACAGTTTAAACTTAAAAAAGCATATTTTATATGAGGTTTTGTTGCCTACTTTTCAACTTGTATTGTAGAATCATAAACACCAGGTACTACTTCATATTGGTTATCTCTAAAAACAACTAATCTATATTTAAATGAAAGTGTTTTTTTGCTTTATTTTTTTCCATTTTTATAGTTTTATTTACATGTTTGTTATTCCCTTGAGTAATAATTGGATTATCAGCATTAGCTAAAGTTATGTTAATATAGTTATATTTTTCTAAACAAATTGACATATCACTTTGGGATTTTAAAACGATTATTTGATTGTCATCATTAGAACCAGTTTGTTCATAAATGCTTTTATCATTCGAACTGTAGCTGAAAGTTACTTTTTTAGCTGGATCTGTTTCACCTTGAGCTTTAACTGCTTTAGAAAGAATATCAATAGTTAATATTTTTGAAATAGAATTTTCAAAAATGAAACCATCACTAAAGTTATATTCTTGCAAAGGTAACATAAAACCATCTATAACAAAATCTTTTGAAACATCTTTTTGCCCAGCTAAGCTAAAAGTTAACTTTACATATAATTTAGTGTCTTTAGCGTCAGTTATCTTCTTAGCAATATTTACTGATTTATCGATGTTTTGGCCTTCAGTATCCATTTTGATTTTGCTTACATCATCATCAGGAAAATCAGAAGCAAAACATTTTTTGTCTTTAGCTTCTAGATATAGTTTTTTAACTTTAGCCATTTCTATATTTAAATCTATAGCTTCTTTAAAACCACTAATTACAAACTCTTTTGTTTCTTTTTGCTTTTTATAACTTAAAGTAATTAGCGCAGTAACTGTTTTATTTGTGCCACCTATAATTTCTTTTTTAATTTCTACGCCTTTTGCAAAATCACTATGAGTAACTTCAATATCTTTTTCGTTAAAATCAGTAGCAAAAGTATTGGCTTTATCATAAGAAGCAATAGCATCAACTTTAGTTATTTTATTCATTTCAGCCTTTAAATCAACCTTAGTTTCAGTTTCACAACCAGCTGAAATTGCTATAATTGGCATTGTAATAAAGTACCTACAAATAGTTCTAAAATATATTTCTTTTTCATAATTTTTCTCCTTATATTATTTTTTTATTCATATATATTTTCTATCTTTATAAAATAACCATAATAGCCTTATTAATAGTACATTTGGCAAAACTAAAAGTAGCCGAAGCTACCTTTAATTTTGTATTAAGCTAAAGTAAATTCGGCATGATATGTTTCTGGATAAGTAGTTACATCATTTGGATATTTGCCCAATCTAAAGTCAAAAGTTACTTTGTTAGTTGCTCCATCATATTTAAGAGATATGAAAGCACTTAATTTGTTCTTATACAATGGCTTTGTTGGATTAATCAATTGTGCATTTTTATTATTGATTTCATCCATTAAAGCACCGTTAATTGCAATAACATTATTTATTGCATTATTTCACGCAAACTTACCTACGCAATAAGCTATTGATTTAGATACATAACTATATGCAAATTGAACTTTTTTAGTTTGATCTGCATTACTTTGATCTGCAATTAATTGAATTAATTCTTCTTTAGTTTTGTTGCCTAAAGCAAAATCATTTTTGTATTTATCAGCTTCTGGAACTGTTGTTGGAGCCTTAAAACCAGTTACTTCAAATTCCTTTTTATCGCTTTGAGTTCCATTAATTAATTTAACTGTAACTGTTATACTTGTATCAGTTTTTTTAACAAATGTTACTCCATCTTTAAATCCTGCACTTAATGGTTGAGAATAGGTTACTTTAATATCAGTCGCTTTTAATTCGTTAACTAATTTTTGATCTTTACCTTCAACATCAACTTTAGTAATTTTTGCAAACTCTGGAGCAAAATCAATTGCTGGAGCTGAAGCTTTAAAACCGCTAATTACATATTCTTGAGAATATGAGTTGTTTTTAGCATCTGATAAAGTTATTTTCACCTTAAGTTTTGTACTATCGGTAGTATCAACACCAATAATATCTTTTTTAATTGTGATTCCATCAGGTTTTTTACCATCTTTAAAGGTAACTATAATTTTAGATGTGTCGCCAAAATCTTTTGCATATACATCTTTATCAGCTGTATTTACATCTACCTTCGTAATTTTCTTAAATTGGTCTTTGATATTAGTAGTTGTTTCACTTGTATTGTTGCAGCCTGCTGATAATGCAACAACAGGTAATACAAATGAGGTACTTGCTAAAATTCCAATAAACTTTTTGTTTTTCATAAATCTCCTTTAAACATTTATTTTTTATATATTATTGCTAATATATATCCATATTTTAACCGCTTATAATTTCTTTGCAAAAATTGGAAAAAATTTATAAAATTTTAGAATATTAAATTTAAATTTAAAAAGTTAGCATTTTTACTATTAGTTCTATTTTATAGATTAAAAAGTTAAACAATATTAATCAAATTAGCTTAAAAATGAAAT
>CAMQBE010000076.1 GCA_946998935.1 uncultured Mycoplasma sp.
ACTGACAAATTGTCTAACTGCAGTGTCGTATCAGCGATTATTAGTCAGTCAAGGGCTCGTCTTGATGATAGTGATAAAAATCCTGGATTTAAAGCATCTAATTCTGAAATCCAAGGTACACCTCTAAGAATAGAAGTTGGACCTAAAGATTTAGAAAATAATTGTGTCACAATAGTGCGCAGAGACACCCTTGAAAAAATTCAAGTAAATATCAAAGATGTTAAAAAAACAGTTACTAAACTTTTACAAGACGTCCACGACAACTTATATAATAGTGCTAAAAAAAGACTTGATGAAAATACAATTTTTGTAGATAACTATGAAGACTTCAAAAAAGGTATAAAGAACAATAAATTTGTTGTTGCTCCTTTCTGTTGTTTAGATTCAGCAGAAGAACAAATCAAAAATGAAACTGGTGCTACAACTCGTTGTATTCCTAAAAAATTCGACAAGCCAACTAAAAAAATGAAGTGTATTTTTGAAGGCTGTAAGAAACACACTAATAGATATGTTATTTTTGCAAGAGCATATTAATTACAAAGAAACTTTGTTTCTTTTTTTATTTTAACTTATAAAGGAACTTCAATATGATAGACCAAATAGCATATAATGCGGCAACTTATAATTTAACACCGCTTCAAAAATATAAAAGTGTAGAACTTATTTGCCATTTAGAACAGGCAAGATGCAAGGCGATTTTACACCAAAAATTCTTAGAAAAATATCAAAGCCATAAGGTTTTAAATAGAGAAGAAGAGGATATAAAACTTTATTATTCGCCAAAATTTTCAACAATTTTAGCTTCAGTTAGCAAGGAAACAAAATTTATAATCGAAAACGAATTTCTAAGTGCACAAAAAAATAAATTATGATGAGAAAACTATTGTTCTAGAAGTACTTACTACAAACGTAGAAGCCATGCTGTAAGTGAATTTTTATACTTTTATGTAAACTAAAACGACAAGTACGCCCAAAAAGCGTACTTTCTATATTGGAAAAAATACCATATTTTATTTCTATATTCATCAGCTGAAAATTAAGCATAACTAAAAAAATATATAATTCAAATAGATAAATAAAACTAATCTATTGTTTACTTATTATATATAGGAGATTAATATGAAAAAAATTGCTATTAATGGTTTTGGTCGTATTGGCCGTTTAACATTACGCCACTTATTAGAAACTAAAAATAAAGAAGTAGAAGTCGTTGCTGTTAACGACTTAACTGATCCAAAAATGTTAGCTCACTTGCTAAAATATGATACAGCTTTTAGACCTTTAAATGCTAGTGTTGAAGTTAAAGAAGGTGCTATCGTTGTTAATGGAAAAGAAATAAAAGTGTTCTGCGAAAAAGACCCAGCTTTATTGCCCTGAAAAAAACTTGGAATTGACATTGTTCTTGAATGTACAGGCTTTTTCGTAAAAAAAGACTTAGCTCACAAACACATTGAAGCTGGTGCTAAAAAAGTAGTTATCTCAGCTCCTGCTGGTAAAGATGTTAAGACTATTGTTTATAACGTAAACCATAAAACTTTAACAAAAGATGATGAAATTATTTCAGGTGCTTCATGTACAACAAACTGTTTAGCTCCTGTAGTTAAAGTTTTAGTAGATAACTTCGGAATTAAAAATGGTTACATGACAACCGTTCACTCATTTACAGGTGATCAAATGTTACAAGATGGCCCACACCGTAAAGGTGACTTACGTCGTGCTCGTGCAGCTGGACAAAACATTGTTCCTTCAACAACTGGTGCTGCAAAAGCTATTGGACTTGTAGTCCCTGAAGCTGCTGGTATTTTAGATGGTTGTGCATTGCGTGTTCCAACAATTACAGGCTCATTTGTTGATTTAACTGTTGAATTAAACAAACAACCAAGCGTTGAAGAAGTTAATGCTGCATTTAAAAAAGCAGAAAATCAGACCTTGAAATACGAAACAGACGAAATCGTTTCATCAGACATTATCGGTTCACATTACGGCTCAATTTTTGATTCAACTTTAACAAAAGTCCAAGAAGCAAATGGTATTAGACTTTACAAAGTATTTGCATGATACGATAATGAAATGTCATACGTTTCACAATTAGTAAGAACATTAACCTACTTTGTTAAACTTCAAAAATAATTTTTATTTTTTAAGGAGGTACTCGCCTTCTTTTTTATAACTTATTTTCTAAAACCCTCCTTTTAGACTAATTTTTTCTTTTTTTAGCTCTTTTTTAAAAAAATACATAAATATATAGCGCAAGAAAAATTACTTGCGCAATTGTTGCTTCTATACGCAAAAATGTTAAAATTTGCGTATAGAAGCAACAAATAATAGGAGGTAAATATGACTCACGAACAACATATTTTAGACATTGCTAAAAACAACAATGGCTATATTTCTTACACAACATGTAAGCAAAATAATATACCTACTATCTATTTGTCTAGACTCGTTAAAAAAGGCCTTTTAGATAAATTAGAAAAAGGTATTTATTTACATACTGATAATTGCCCTGATGGTTTATATATGTTTCAAAGCAAATACAAAAATGCTATTTTCTCTGGACTAACAGCTTTAGAATTACTACACCAAACAGACCAAATTACCAAATATGTTAATATTACTGTGACAAGAGGCTACAAGATCAATACAAATGGAGAAACAAAATTTAGAATTAATTATGTAGATAAAAAAATTCTAAATATTGGAGTAATAGAAGTTAAATCTTCGGTTGGCAACATTATCAAATGTTATTGTTTCGAAAGAGTGCTATGCGATTTTATCGCTAGACAAGACAAGATTGAAATTGGCATTTTTGTAAATACCATATGGAGTTACGCTGATTGAGAACATAAAGATTACACAAAATTGTTTGAAATAGCAGAACAGTTAGGCGTATTAGAAAAAGTTGCTAAAGTCATACGTTTAATTCGTAAATAAAGGCACATTAAAAAACATAATGTATAAACTTAAAGATCAAATAAAAGTCGATTATAAAAAGCTTTATAAATACTATTTCTTAGAAATTGTGTTTAAACAAATAGCTACAAGCAAATATAAAGATAATTTTATAGCTAAAAGAGGGTTTTTGCTCTCTAACATTTTTGGTTTAAGAAAAAGAAGAACCTATGATATTGATTATTCTTTAGTAAAAGAAAAGCTAAACCAAGATAGCATAGCAAAAATGCTTAACGATATCTTTATGAATAAAAATGAAGAAAATATCAAATTTGAGATATCAAATATTAAAACCAATGTGAAAAGAAATAAATATTCTGGTTTAGATGTTTCCATAAAATGCATACTAGCCACAATTGAAGAAATTATCCATCTAGATATAAGCACTGGAGATACAGCAGAATTATTTAATAGAGAATACACTTTTATGTATCAAATGAATAATAATGTTTCAAAAGTACATGTTTATAAAAATGAATTAATAATTGCTCAAAAACTACAAACTATGATGTATTTTGATTATATGAATTCAAGAATTAAAGATTACTACGATGTATTTTAATATTAAAAAATGACCCAAAACTAGATTATAAGATGTTAAAAGAAGCCATTATATATACCTGCAACAACCGTCATTATTTATTCGATAAAAGAAAAAACAATAAAACAACTAAATTCATTTAAAAATAAAAATAATTTAAAAACTTCATTGAACCAATTTAGCTAAAGAATACAGCTTAGAAGAAAATATTT
>CAMQBE010000077.1 GCA_946998935.1 uncultured Mycoplasma sp.
AGAAGAACTTTTTGGTTTCTTACCATAAGTGTTGCATTTGATTTGACAATTCGTCTATTGGAAAAAACAAAAAAATTGTAAAAAATATCGTAAAAATTACAAAAAAGTTACAAAAATAAAAATCATTTATACTAACAGTACTGATTGCCAACAAAAAAATCAAACACTTTATCACAACACCATAAAATACGAACATTACAACAAAACAAAACACCACAATAAATCACACCACTTGTGCTAGCAGTACCAACCACAAACAAAAACAAGACAAACATCAGAAAAACACGAAAATAATACGAATTTTAATAAAAAAATCAACAAAAACACTAACACCAATAATACACATTAATATAAGGAAGAAAATAAATCACATAAAACAAACACCATACACACCGAACCACCAAAACTGTAATAAACCTCAAAAAGCAAGCAAAACAAACCAGTATTCACACCAAACAAATCCAACATAACCAACAAAAAACTGAACAAAAATACATAAAATTCACCAAGTTTTAAAAAATCATCAAAAAATCATCAAAAATATGTAAAATAACAAAAAAATCCTCAAAAAAGGTTGAAATAAAAATTCATTATTGTATAATATAAGTTACATAGACATACGTTATCATTTATTCACGGTTTTCGTAATTATATTAAGTATTTTTCAAGTTAAACTTTGTTCAAAAGCTTGATTTATTAAATTATTTGATTTAAAATATAATTACAGATAAACTATCATAAATGATTTCAAATTAAGTTTATGAAGGTTAAAAATTTTAGGAGGAATAAACCAATGAAATTAAACAAAAAATTATTGACAGCAGCATTAGCTGGTGCTTTAATCGTAACTGCAGTTCCAGCAAATACTTTTGCGGCAGAAAAAAATAGCATGCCAGAAGAAAGATATTTAAACATGGAAGAATTTGCTGCAAGATTAAATGAACACTTAGAAACAATTAAAGCTCAAAAAGAAAGAAGAAAGGCATTAATTTCTCAAGCATTCAACGATCAAACAACTGTAGAAGGATTACAAGGTGAAATCGAAAAAGCACAAAAAGATACTGCAGAAGCAAAAGCAAAAGCTGAAGCAGCTGCAAAAAATTTAGCAAAAGCTTCAAAAGCAGTTCAAGATGCAAATAAAGCTAAAATCAAAGCAGCTGAAGATTTAACAGCAGCAACTAAAGCGTTTGAAAGTGCTAAGGGAACAAAAGCACAAGAAGAAGCAAAAGCAAAAGCAGATTATGATGCTGCAGTAGCAAATGCTGCAGAAAAGAAAGCAACAACATTATTAAATATTAATAAAAAACATGACGAAGCTCATAGTAAAACTTTAGAATTAAAGGCTAAATATGAAGGTGCAAAAAAAGCATATGAAGATGCTGACAAGAAAGACACAACAAAATTAGCTGAACTTGAAAAAGCTGCAAAAGATGCTGAAACTAGATACAACAATGCAGTAGCTGAAGAAGCAAAAGCAAAAGTTGATTTAGATAACAGTGAAGTAAATGCAGAAAAAACAAGAGTAGCTGAAGAAGCAAAAGCAAAAGCTATTTATGATGCAGAACTAAGAAGAATTGAAAAAAAATATTCTTACAATGAACAATTAGGATTAGAAAATTCTGCTAAATTAAGTCAATTAGCTGCAGCTAAGATAAATGCAGAAGAAGCAAATAAAGCTGCTATTAAAAATTATGAAGACGCAAAGGATGCAGAAGAAAAAGCTGCAACAGCTGCTGAAAATGCAAACAAAGAATACGCAGCAAAGAGTGCTATTTCTTCTCAAAAAGTTGCTGAATTAAAAGAAATTGATTTAAAATTAAAAGAAACTTACGCTAGAATCGCTGTTTTATTAAAAGATCAAGGAATGACAATTGATAAAGTAGCTGATAAGTTATCAAAAGAAGACTACAAAGAATTAAAACAAGTTTCTGAACTTTCACAAAGTGAATATTTAGCTGAAATTGCAAGATTAAGAAAAGAAATTAAAGATTTAGAAGCTAAACATAAAAAAGTATTAGAAGATACAAATGCAGTTAAAAAACTTGTAACTTACAAATACAGAGTAGTTGATACAACTGGTAAAGGAGTTAAAGGATTAACTTTAAGATTAACTTCAGTTGAAGATACTTCAAAGACATATGAAGCTACATCAGGAGCTGACGGAAATATGTTCTTCGAAAGCATGGTTGAAGGTGAATACAAAGTTACTATAACTCAAATTCCAGATGGATACGAAGTATACCAAGGTGGAAAGAAAATCGAATCTCCTAAAGCATTATTCAGAGCAGAATCAGAAGTAAAAGCTGAAAACAACGCTGAAGAAGCTAAAAAAGAAGAAACTAAAGCTAAAATTGAAATTCCAGAAAAACTTCATGTTGGAGAAAAGAAAGAATCTACTGAAGAAAAAGATAACAAAGATCAAAAAGTTGTTGACGGTGGAACTATCGTAGTTAAAGAAAAAGACAAAAAAGACAAAAAAGACAAAAAAGATAACAAAAAACCAGAAAAGAAAGAAACTAAGAAACCAGCTAAACCAGCTAAAACTAAAAAGAAATTACCAAAAGCAGGTGCAGCAGCTGAAGCAGCTACAATAGCAGCAGCAGCTATGGCAACTATGGGTGGAGCTTATCTTTCACTTAAAAAACGTAAATAATTTACGCAAATAGATTATACTAAAAAGATTTAGAGAGGACATATGTCCTCTCTTTTTTTACTTTTAGACTTAATTACTCAAATTTAAATGACGAAAAGAATACACAAAAATTTACATTTGATTAAATTGTTTGGGTAAGTAGTAATATATATGATGTAGGATTTAACTTTGCAATTATGTAGGACAACAAATTATTAAAGAATTAGAATAACAAATAATTTAACTTTCTTAAACTAAATGACAAACAGTAATTACTTTGATTATCTAAATTGTTTTATAAAATTACAGTCGATATTATTAGGTAAAAAAATTTCTGATTATTTTATTATGAAGATAAAATTAAATGATATTGTGAGTTTTATTAAGAAGGATGGTGATTGAACATAATATTCAGAACTGCACTGGCGCAATGATTTAATAAACACTAACTTTTTCGAATAAATAGAAAGAAAATTTAATTAATTAACACATTAATTTCATTATAATAATTAACATGCTCTGTTTAAAAAATATTATTTTTTCATGTAAAAATAGTTTAAAAATTACTTAAATAAACGAATTCCATTGTATTTTAAGTAATATGTGATAATATATAAATATAACCTTGAATATTTTTATTGATTTAAACTCAAGGGCATTACAAAAATGAATATTTTGTGTATATTTTATTTTACAAATTGATAAGATATATGAGTTATTAAAAATCAATTGTATTATTAATTAGTTAATGTTGCCGTTATCTTGTTATATGATATAAGGGAAAGTTAAATCATGAAATCATTTTACAATTTATCGGAATAAATATTACAGATTATGGGACTTACTCAAATGTTTATGCATATTGTCAGAAACAAATAAATATCAAAATCTATACAGTGAACTCCACCAATTTTAAGAGGATTCATTCTGTTCGGTGTGTACGTAGCACCACACACCAATAGGTTTGGTATTTATTTCAAATAAAACTAATCAAGAAAGACTAACTATTAAAAGTCAAGAGGTGAAACAAAGAAAATATAAGTAATG
>CAMQBE010000078.1 GCA_946998935.1 uncultured Mycoplasma sp.
AACATGCTATGATTGAAGCTCATAGACTTGTATTAGCTATTGTTTGTATAAATTTTTCTTGCATTTTTTACCTTCAAATGATTATTCTATATCACTTCCAATATGCAAAGTAGAAAATAAAGGGCTTAAAATGATAATTTTTTCTTTTTTTGATTAAAAATCAAGATTCTGCACAAATAAATGTGTAAGAGATATTCTTACACCTATGAAAATGTTACAATTTTACATACAAAATGCTAAAATGTATGTATAAATGTAACAATTCGGGAAAGAAAAAATGGAATATATTAACAAGATTAATTCACAACTAAACAGCCCACATGGTATGATAACTTCAAAATACTGTGACGAAAATAATATTCCTCGTGTTTATCTTTCTCGTCTTGTTAAAAAAGGTGAAATAAAAAAAGTCCACGACGGCATATACATAACCCAAAATGGAGATTTTGATTTATTATATTTTTTACAACAACGCAATAAAAAAATAATTTATTCATATTACACGGCATTAGATTTATTAGGAATAACGAACGTAATATCACATAAAACAGAAGTTACTGTTTATAAAGGTTATAAAGTAAGAAATGATATAGCAGATAATATAAAAATCCATTATGTTAAAAAAGAAATACATGACCTCGGTGTTATTGATGTAGAAACCATTTTTGGAAATAAAGTGAAAACTTATTGTTTTGAAAGAGTTTTTTGTGATTTTGTTTTAAATAGAGACAAAGTTGACGCAGAAGTATTCAGAAAAGTTGTAAGAGAGTATTCCGAATATGAACATCAAGATATATATCTTTTAAATAAAATTGCAACCAAATTGAATATCTTACAGAAAGTTTCGGATATTTTGCAAATCATATCTAACTATGAATAAAAATTTATTAGTTTCAAAAATTGACAAGCTTTTTACTGCTACTAAAGTTGACCACAACACACTATATAAGTATTTCTTTATGGAAAATTTAATGGAGCTTTTGATAACTAGTAAATATTCTAGTAATTTTATTTTTAAAGTAGTTTCATAATATCAGTAATATTTGTATTAAATTGCCGTTTCACAAAAGATTTAGATTGTGAGTATAAAGAGTATTTTAAGAATGATTATCTATTAGAGTTATTGCAAGAAACTCTTAAAAATAAAACACAAGATGGAGTTTGGTTCGAAATACTTAAAACTAAAGATATAAATATAGAAAATTATTCAAAAGGAATTGAGATTGAGCTTAGAGGTCATTATTTGAATATAAAAGAAAAAATCAAGATTGATTTTGTACATGGAGACGTAATAACTCCAAGTGCAAATAAATATGAATATTCTGCTTTATTTTCAAATAAAAATATACCTAACCAAATTTATCCCTTTGAGTCTATTTTTTCTGAAAAATTACAAGCTTTTGTGTCTCTAGGCGATAAAAATACAAGAATTAAAGATCTTTATGACTTATATTTAATTATTTATTTTTACGAAAATAAATTGGATAAAAATAATCTTATTAGTGCTATTAATAAAACGTTTACAAAACGCAAAACGAAAATGGAAATAAATGAAATAATTTCAAAATTAAAAATTTTAAAGTTAAATGATAACCATAAGATTTTGTGAGATAGGTATTGTAAAAATGTAGATTTTAGTTTAACTTTAGAGTATCAGTCTGTTGTTCAAAACGTGATAGATTTTCTAGAAATATTAATTTAAAATCGCAGCTTTTTTAAGCCACGATTTTTGATTATTAAATCTTGTTTTTGCAATCACCTGTTTCGATATATTCTTTTAAGTTGTCATAACTATATTCAACCATATTTTCAACAGCCAAATCTGTATATGAGCCGATGTGAGGGGTTACAACAAAACGAGGATAGTAGCTAAATAATTCTTTAAAAATTGGATTGTCAATTTTGTCAAGTTTTTTGAAGAATACTTCTTTTTCGTTATTTAATACATCACAAGCCATTGCTTGAATCTTGCCACTTTTTAATCCTTTAAGAATTGCTTCTTCATCTTGAATTTGGCCTCTTGCAGTATTAATTAATATCACGCCAGGTTTCATTTTTTTGATTAAAGCATCATTAATCATTTTGTCGTTTTGACCTTTGATATAGGGAATATGGAAAGTTATGATGTCACATTTTTTAACTAAATCATCTAATGATTTTTCATAACTTAAATATTCTTTAGCAAACTCATTTTGATGTACATCAAAACCTAAAACATTGGGTGTTAAAGCTTTAAACATTTTTGCTACAGCAGTTCCTATTCTTCCAGTTCCAACAATACCAATAGTTTTATTTTTCATTTCAGTACTAAAACCAGCTGCATCAATAGTTAAATCATTTTCGTGTGCTCTAGCAGCAAAATGAATAGTATTTCTTGAAAGCATAAGCGCATGAGCAAAAGCTAATTCTGCAATAGCCGTTGGTGAATAAGATGCTACACGGGCCATTTTTAAACCAATTTTGTGTCCGTGTTCTAAATCAATATGGTCGGTTCCAACAGTTCTAGTTAAAAGATATTTAACACCATTAGCTTTCATTTTGTCAAGCATTTCAGCATCAATTTTGCCATCAACACGAACAATAACACAATCAAAACCTTTTGTTAAATTGATATTATCTTTAGTCAAACTTTCAGAATGAATTTCAAGTTTATAACCAAATTTTTTGTTTATTTTTTCAAAGATGGGTTTTTCAACGTCTCTTACTTTAAATGTAATAATTTTCATTTAAACCTTCTTTTATTTAATAGCTAGTTCGCAAATAACGATTCAAATTGGCATTACCACAACTGCTAATAGTGTTGAAAGCGCTGATGCACCTGAAGCAAAGCGAGCGCATTTATCTTCGCTTATAGCAAAACCTACTGCTACTGTTGCTGGAGGTGTTGCTGCAAAGATAACCATTGCAATAGCAACGTTCTTTGTTACTTGTTCAGCATGATTTAATCCTCAGAAAATGAAGAATATAATAACTGGTATTACTATCATTTTTATTAATGAATAGATTCATACTCATTTATCTCTTGCAGCCTCTTTAATACCACTTGTAGCCAAAGTCATACCAATAGCTAATCAAATAAGAGGTGAACATAAACTGCCTAAAATACTAATAAACTTATAGAAATAAGGCATTGTTGTTGATCATTCAAATCAGCCAACTGGTTTGACTGTTGTTGTTACATATATACCTTTAGCATTATTGAATACATAGTTTAAATTATCTGACCCTGTATAAATTTTTTCAAAGTTATTACCGAAGGTTGAATATTCTACTGCATAGATAACATTACCGTTTTCTAATTTCATGATAATGTCAATATCTTTTGTAGTTACACCTGCGCCAGGAATTAATT
Source organism: uncultured Mycoplasma sp. (assembly GCA_946998935.1). Classification (GTDB taxonomy): domain Bacteria; phylum Bacillota_I; class Bacilli_A; order Mycoplasmatales; family Metamycoplasmataceae; genus Mycoplasmopsis. The sequence goes on from CAMQBE010000078.1 coordinate 3,353, forward strand.
GTGTTAATCATAGAATTAAACCAACAAAAGTACAAATAACAATTGGGTTTAAAAATGTTGTCTTAAGCGATTTTTTAACATTTTCTTTATCAAATTTTAAGCCTTTCATTTGCATAAAACAATATGAATATAGGAAAATACGATAAGGAATGTTTCAAACATTGGCAGCAATTAATCCACCTTTGTTATAAAGTGATTGAATAATTGGCATACCAAAGAATGTGGTTGAACCAAAAATAAGAAGCATTCACATAACCATTGCACGATATCTAGATTCGTTAATGGTTACAGTATCCGAAACTTGTCCTAAAACTGTGTTT
>CAMQBE010000079.1 GCA_946998935.1 uncultured Mycoplasma sp.
AAAATTAGTTTTTCCTTCTACTTCTCCTTTAGCATCATATACAACTTCTTCGCCAATTTTAAATCCATTTTCATACATTGTGCTTTTAACTAGCACGCCGTCTTTATATTCTTCAACAGCCCCATTTAATAAACCGTCTTCAAAATGTGCTTTGTAAGAATACTAAACCTAGAACAATATTCTTATATTGTGCTGGGTCGCATTTGTTACGTAGTTTTTCAGCAGCTTTTCATAATATATCTTCATCTATATGTGCCATATAACCTCTTTTATAACTTCGTATAATATTATTTTATAGGTATAAAAAAAATTAATACAAACTTTAACAAAATGTTATTGAGTCTAGGTTCTATTATTCAAAATATCATTTATAATCTTAAATATGAAAAGAAATGATGAAGTCTATACTGGTTTAAATTCCAAAAAAGAAGCCCGCGCTTACCATGAAGCTATTAAAAAAAGCTGAATGGCTAAGAATATTATTCCAGTGGAAAAGAAGCGTTTTGCTTTTATTGAAAAGATAATTAAATTCTTTATCATGATTATTTTAAAAATTGTTACCCCAAGACAAAGTTGAAAAAATAAATCCAAAACAGAAGAATTAATTAATCGTACTTATACTAAATTTACTAATAAGGACTTTGCTTTTATTCCTATTTCTACAGCTTTTTATTTTCTAGTTTCTTTCGTGCCTATTATTACTACTGTTGATTTATTATTGATGTTAATCAAAGACTATGACAAAGTCTTTTTAGATGTAATCTTAGCTAAGATAATACCAGGCGCTAAATCACTTTTAAGTATTGATGTTAAGGCAACTAAATATACTCAAAATGTTGCTATTATCATCTTGATTTTAGCTTCAACATGATTAGCTTCAGCTGGTTTTAGTCGTTTTGTTTATAGTCAAAATTATATTTATAATCATGAACATTTAGGTAATTGATTTACTAATAGATTAAAAGGTTTTATGATCATGCTTTCAGTAGCATTATATATGTTCTTAACCTTAGCTTTATATATCTTTTTCTATAATGCTTTTACAGCTAAATTGAGTGAATACCATAAGAATATTTATTTCTATATCACTTTTAGTGTGTTCTTATTTATAACTTTCTATTTAGGCTTTATATTGCTATACAAAATAACACCAAATTTTAAGTTACCTTGAAACTTAGTTTTACCAGGGGCAATGATTACCACGGTTCCACTTTGAATATTCTTTTTAATCTTTGGTTATTTAACTTCATTGATTGATTACAACAAATATGGTGTAATTGGTATCTTTATGTATATAGCAATGTTAGTCTCATATATGAGCTACTTTATGTATCTTGGTATTATTGCTAATGAAGCATATTACAAGACATATTATTCAAGTTATACAGTAAGCAAAAAATCAATTTTCTTTGGAAAAATGAAATTTTAATTTTAATAACAAAAAAGAAAATCTTAAGTAAATTAGCCACCCCGCTAATTTTCTTTTTATACTGCTATATAGAACTATTAGTTAAAACATGACTTGTCTTGTTTATTATAAACTTTGAAGCTTAAAAAGTCTTTTTTTGAAAATATTTATATATTAATTTATAATTATGAACGAAATTTGAAACTTATATTTACTATTGTGAGGCAAACGTGAAATACAAAAGAATTTTAGTTAAACTTTCAGGTGAGGGTTTAACCAATAAAGCTAAGTCTTTAGCAATTGATTATGACCTTGTTAGTGATATTGCAAGGCAATTAAAATTAATCGTTGATAAAGGCATTCAAGTTTCAGTTGTTATTGGTGGCGGTAACTTCTGGAGAGGCGCAAGTGCAGAAAAAAATGGTATTCCAAGAAATAGAGCTGACTATATTGGAATGCTTGCAACCATCATGAATGGTTTGGCATTAAAAAGTGGCTTTGAAAAATGTGGTCTAAAAACCAGAATTCAATCTTCAATTAATATCGACCAAAAAGTAGCAGAAAATTATATTAACGAAAAAACTTTAAAATACCTTTCTGAAGGTGAAGTTGTTATCTTTGTTGGTGGTACTGGTAGACCATATTTCACTACTGATACAGCTGCAACACTTTTTGCTAGTGAAATAAAAGCAGATGCTATTTTTATGGGTAAAAATGGGGTTACTGGTATTTATGATTCAGATCCAAAAACAAATCCAAAAGCAAAAAAATATGAAAAAATAACTTATGATCAAATACTTGAAAAGAAACTTAAAGTTATGGACTTAACAGCTACAAGTATGGCTAGAGATAACAATATTGATTTAATAGTTTTCAATATCGCAGAAAAAGATGCCATCATTCGTGCTGTTGAAGGCAAAATTGAACACACTGAGGTCACTAAATAATGGAATTAGATATGTACTTACTTACTTTCTTGGAAGAAAGTGAAAAAGCAATTAATCACTACGCTTTTGAATTATCAAAGATTTCTACCGGGCGTGCTAATCCTCAAATCATTAAAGGTATTAGAGTTAATTATTATGACACTATGACGCCTTTAGAAGAATTAGCTAATGTTAGCGTTCCAGAAGCTCAACAACTTTTAATTAAACCCTTTGATATATCTTGTACACATGAAATAGCTAAAGCTATCTTAAATGCCAATATTGGTGTTAATCCCGTTGACGAAGGTAATCAAGTGCGTTTAACCTTTCCTTCTTTAACTACTGAAAGAAGAAGAGAAATGGTTAAATCATTATCTAAAATCACTGAAGCTGCCCGTGTTGGTGTGCGTAATGCTCGTCAAGATGTCAATAAAGATATTAAAGCTGATGAAGAATTATCTGAAGATGAACAAAAACGTTATTTAGAAGCGGTTCAAAAAGAAGTAGATAAACGTATGGCTCACATAGATACTATGACTGCTAATAAAGAAAAAGAATTAATGGCTATTTAAAAGTTAATGAAAATTACAGGTTACGTGCCTGTAATTTTTAAACTTCTATAATTAGATTTCTTTTCTTGCTTTTCTTAAATCGCTAATCATATTTTTTCTATCTTCATCAGTGCAGTGGCTATCTTTATTTGCTTTTTCATAAACATCGCACATTGCTAGAATAGCTTTTGCTTTAGCATATTTAACTAAGTCACTTGATGAAACTCTTTTAGCTTTATCTCTTGTTAATGATATTTCAGTCATTAAAGCGGTTTTAGGTACTGCTACACAAACGATAACTGCAGTTAAAGCACCTGCTACTACAATAGAACCAAGGGTAATACCTGCAATAGCTCCACCTGATAATTTTTTAGCCATATTTAGCTCCTTTATTTTTTATTGTGCTAATAGTTATATTATCTCATTTACTTTTTTAATAGATAGTAAATAAGTTTATGCATGATTTTTTTAATGCTTAACAAATTTGTTTATTAAAAAAATAAAACCGGATTGCTCCGGGATTATTAATAGTTATTTTAGCATAATTTCTGGTAGCTCTGCAATTTTTGCTGATGCATCAGTAATGTGAGCAGTTGCATCTGCTTTAATTTCAGCATCGTCAGATTTAGTTAATTCATATCTGTTCTTAACAATTTTAATAAATGATTCTAAATTGTTTTTAAAGGTGGCAAGTTGATTTTTGCTTAAATATTTTTTAGCATCAGCTAATTTTTGGTTAAGTCCATCTTTTTTAGTTAATGCATAAACTAATTTTTTAGAA
>CAMQBE010000080.1 GCA_946998935.1 uncultured Mycoplasma sp.
AATTTACATATAATAATTTTATTCTGTCTTTATCGTCTATTATTTTTGACTTCATAAAGCTTAAAGTATAATTCTTGTCATCAATATAAAAATTTAAATTACTATGATTATCTGTTTTTATATTTCCTCTATTTCCTGTAACATTTGTAATATTTTCTATGTTTGTATCACTTACAATGCCAATTGCTTTGTCAAATTTAAACATTTTTTATCTTTTATGTAATATTTTGTTGTGTAAAATTATACAATCACTATTCTTAACTAGCTATGAGTTTTATAGTGATTATTTAACAACCACTACACTTGAAAACCATTGTCATTTAAACCAATCATTTTTATAACACAACAATGAAATTTACAACGACAAAGAATATATAAGACCATAGAACAGCTTTAGAGAGCGGTGAAATTTAAGCAGGATTTGTTAAGGAGATTTATCAAAATAATGAACTCAAAGAAAATTTAGAAGCAATTTATTGTTTTTGTTTTTATGTTTGATTGTCTATCTTTTTTATCAGATATCATAAATCGCTATCTAAAGACTTGACTTTATCTATACTATTCCTAAACTCATCAAACATCCTTATTCTATCTTGTTGTGCTTTTATCTCATCAGGTGAAATTTCTTTTATGATAGCCCCATCGATACACTTTTTATATAAAAATGTTTTTATATCTAACATGTCGTTCGTCTCATAAAATACTATCAATTTATTTTTAAACTCCTCTATGTCATCTACATCTACACTTAGCACTCCTGCACCTGCTGTAATTAGAATTTTATTAGCACAAAGCGTTGCCGTTCTTTTGTTTCCGTCTAAAAACATCTGCTTTCTCATTAAATACAACATAAGCGTTAATCCTATCGGTATCTGCTTTGATATTTAATATATCGCTTATATCATCTTTAATCTGGCTCTCCAAGGGCATGTCTAGGTTTCCAAGAAGTTCCACCTATTTTAACAGGTATATTTCTAATAAAGCCAGCTCTATTAAATAAGCCTGAGCCTATAATTCTATTAACTTCGCAAATAAAAGGATAGTCTGCCATTGGATAATAAATAGTTTCAAATAAAAACTGCCAAGCGTGCTTTAAATTATTGATTGTTACAACTTCATCCATTGTTAAATTTGAAATCTTTGCGCCACTTAAAATAGCTTCTGTTTGCGAGAAAGTAATTGCAATCCCTTCCAATCTTGCACTGTTATAGATATAGTCTACTATATTTCTTTTCGCTAAAAAAATATTATCTTCTGTAGTTAAGTTGTATTTGTTTTCCATTTTATATCCTTGCTTTGAAATTTAGTTTTTTATATATTTTACATTGTCTCTAAGCAGCTCTCTTATAAACTGCTACGGCTGTTTATTCCGTTTTTGTTTAAATATATTATCAAAATTCAGACTAAATCTAAATTTAAATAATATTTTTTAACTTTAGGATTTTTAAACATCATTTTTTTATTAAGATTTTTATCAGAGTAAAATGTTATGATTGCATCATGAGAGGGGGGTAGTGACAGTTGTGGTCCTCCCCTCTTTACAAATCTCACCATTATCATCTTGCCACTCATAATTTGTAGAATTGGGTATTTTTGCTTCTTGTCTATAAAAGTTAAATCAACATTACATATATTATTTCTGTTTTAAAACGACTTTTAGTCTATTTAAAGCACTCTTTTTTGTTTCTATAACAAAAGATTTTCCTATCAACAGACTCCCTAAAAGCTCAATTGCTTTCTTTCACTGTTTTCTTTGGTAATTTTATCAGTTAGTTTGGTATTTACCACTGCCATTAGTCCCTGCTAAAAACAAAGTCAAAGGTTTCATTTTGCAATTCCCTCTTCTTTTAACCAAATATTCATATTTTCAACTGCAAATTCCATAGCCTTGTCATCGGCTTCTTCATATTTTCCTTGTTTTGCAAGTTCTAAAACTACTATAAAGTCATTTAAACTTTTGATTGTCATTTTTCTATCATCATATAAATAGTTAAATTTTATTCTATCTTTTGCTTTTTCATAGATATCATTAGCTAAAGTATCTTTTATACTATCTAAATAATTTAAAGCTTCTTTTTCAGTTTGCAAAACTACATATTTAAATTTCATCTCTTATCCTTTTTAATATCTAATTTTATTTTTCACTGGTATAACTTTTTTTTAGATTGTGTCTTTTTATTATATCAACAACATAGTTACCATTATCTTCAAGCCACAACCATTCTTTTAAATTATCTATAAACCAATCAGAATTTTCTATTTCACAAAATAAACACAAATTAGCCATATCCATATTGTTTCCTTGTGTCAAAAATGTATATTTATCTATTTTAGTAAGGTTGTATTTTTGAGCTAATTTATCCATATAGTCATAAATTTTATCTAAATCATAAATCCCATCTTTTATTATTTTATCTTCATCTAACACTATTTTAGTTCCAAGCTTTGGATATCTCATTTTATCTCCTTTGTTGTATAATCATATACAATTATCTATTATTTTTTATTAATATTACAAAATCTTAATTTTAAAAATTTTCATCACTTTGCTGTGGTAAAAGCAGGCTGGCTAATCTTATTGTTCTGGTCTAAAGCTCTCAATTGTATTTGAAGTTTTAAATTTCATTGTTAGACTTTAAGTTTTCAATATATAATTTTAACCTCATTTTGTTCTCTGACAAGTTCAAGTTAAATTTCTAAAATCTCAGCATAACTGTCTTGAGCACTCAAGCAAGTATCAATTAAAAATCCTTTTGTAGTTTTATACTCTCTTAAGCCTCTATAATAAAAAAGTTTATGCTCTTCATCTATGATAAAAGGAGTTATATTGTTCTTTAAACACTCTTTAAACATAATCAATCTTCCAACTCTTCCATTGCCATCTTCAAATGGATGAATTGATTCGAATTTATGATGAAAATCAATAATATCGTTTATTGTTGTGTTCTCAACTTTATTGTAGTTATTTAATAAATTATTTATCTCTTTTGAAACATTTTCAGGTTTTGTAGTAACAAAGTCGCCTATATAGTTTTGTTTAGTTTTAAACTTGCCTATAATTTGATTTTTAGTGATTCCTTGTTTTAAAATTTTGTGAATCTTTTTTATATAATTTTCATCTAAACTTTTTTTAGCTGTTTTTAATATAAAATCAAAAGCCTTAAAGTGATTTATTGTTTCAATTATATCATCTACTTTTATCACTTCATCTTTTTGAGAAAGCAAAGATGATGTTTCATAAATACATTTAGTTTGCTCTTTTGAAAGCTTGCTACCTTCTATTTTGTTTGAGTTATATGAAAAGTTTATCTGAGTAAAATAATATAATCCATTTGGAGTTTTATTGTTAAATTCATCAATTAAAATATCATATGCACTCATTTTTATACTTTTATCATCATAGCTCATATTTTTCCTTGGTCTCTTTTATTTTTATAACTTTGGCTTTTTGCCACCTATTTACTAAGCAGTTTTTTTATCGACAATTAATAATAGTTTATTTTATCATATAAGCTTTTACAATTTAATTTTAAGCTATTCTAATTCATCATCGTTTATAGCGGCTATTTTTTATCGTTTATTCTTCCTGTTTTTAGTTGTTTGCTCTTTGTCATCTTTTAAAGAATTTGTATTATTGTATTCTGATTTT
>CAMQBE010000081.1 GCA_946998935.1 uncultured Mycoplasma sp.
ATTAATTGAATAGCACAGACATGATAGTAATGGCAATGATTCATATTTGTTAGTTGATTTTACAAACAAAACTTCTAATAGATTTAAAGACTATGTACCTAAACCATTTATGTTCCTATTATAAAAATTTTAAAAAGCCCGCTTCAAAACGGGTTTTTAAAATTTAAAGTCTTATTTATCTTCTTTTTTAGCTTTTAATTTCCAAATTCTAATGATGTTTACTTCACGATGATTATCTGGTTCTCTTTTTAGATATTTTGCAGAAGCATTAATATAATCACCATCTATGCCTTTTTCTTTAAGGTGTTCAGCTAATTTATTACTATAATCTACAATTTCATTAATTACTGCTTTATATGAGTATTTATTTTCATAAACTCTTGGAATTTTAATTTTAGGTTTAACACTTTCAGTTGGTGTACCAATAGCTAGAGCTATAGCTGGGAAAGCTGAACCTTGAACATTTAATAACTTATTAATTTCTTTAATTTTGCTTCTAACTCCGCCAATAAAACAAGTGCCTAAACCCATTTCAACTGCAGCATCTTGAGCCATTGTTGCTTGGATAAAAGCATCTCCAACGCCAACTAATAAACTATTTAACGTTTTATTGTCAAGAGGTTCTTTAATTTGATCTAGAATGTAATCAACTCTATTGTTATCAGCAAGAAATACTAAAAAAGCTGAAGCATCTCTAACTTGTTTTTGATTTAAAAGTTCTCCTAATTTATGTAAAAGATCCTTATCGGTTACGAAGATGCAACTTGATGTAAAGTAGTTATTACTTGTAGGAGCGCTATGAACTACGCCAATTAAGTTTTCTTTTTCCTTAGCACTTAAAGGCTTGTTAGGAACAAAAGATCTTATTGAAGCACGGTCTTTGCTATTTTCTATAAATGATGACATATTTATACCTCCAAAATTATCATTTTTTATAATTATATTCTATTTATTTTGAGCATTATATATGCAAAAATTAATTTTCACTTTTTACTAATATATCTATACAATAGATAAAAAAGAAAACCCCAGATGTGAGTTAACTTCTATTTAACTTGATTTTCATTGCCTTCTTTTTCTCAACGCTTTACTTCAAGAATACAATCGTCAATAACCTTTTCTACGTCATTAAAATTAGGTAACATTGCTCCTGAAGCTCTTTCGTGTCCGCCACCGTTTCATTTTACTGCGACATTTCTTACGCATGGACCATTTGAACGAAACTCTATTCTAATACGTCCATCTTCTTCTTCAGAGAATTGAACTCAAAGTGGATAACCTTTAAGATTGCCAATGATATTAGGTCTTGCTACTTCGTTAGGAGCTTTTTTGAGTTCTAATGTTTCTTTATAGCTAATTGTTGTATAAGCTACTTTATCTCTAGTTTTTAGATGATTAAAAAGTAGTTGATTTAATTTAATATCTTCTAAAGAAGTTTCTGCAAGACCTTGAAATATTTTTTCGGCTTGCAAACCATTTTTATATAAATAAGCAACTAATTCATGTGTTCTTGCAGAAGTATCAGAGTATTGGAATCTTCCGCTATCAGTAACCATTCCTAGAAATAAAAAGTTACATGCTTTTTCGTTTAATTTTCATTTATTTTTAAAAGCTAATTCAGCAATCATTTCATCTGCCGCTATTCTTGAAGAATCAACTCAGCGTGTACATTTATCCAAATCATCACCATTAGGGTGGTGGTCAATTCTAACTGTTTCAACAAATAAGTTTTTATCTAGAACTTCACGATTTTGAATTCTTTCTTTATCATTAGCATCTACTACAACACCTAATGATTTTGCTAAAACTTTATAACTAGGAATTGGATCAAAATCTAAATCTAAAAAGTTACTAAATATACCTTTACCACCACCTATAGCATATACTTTTTTATCTGGATAATTGATTCTCAATAATTCACGCAAGCCGAATTGGCTTCCGATACAATCGCCATCTGGGCGAATGTGATGGAATATTACGATTGAATCATATTGTTTTATTTTTTTGCTAACATCTTGTCATTTGCCTATTACTGTGTGCATTATTTTTCCTCTCATTCAACGATACATTGATTCAAATCATCTAAAACATTGTCAACTTTATCTCATGAATCAATAGTTATACCTGCAGCATTATCATGTCCACCACCATTATATTTTCTTGCAACAGTGTTTACTAATGGACCATTTGAACGTAATCTTCCTCTAACTATGCCATCTTCAAGTTGGATAAAGAAAGCTCAGCATGAATAATCTTCAATATTGCCAATTTCGTTAACGAAATTAGCTGCTTCAAGGTTATTTAAGTCATATTTTTTCATAATTTCATCAGTTACACAGAAATATAAAACTCTGCCTTTAACCTTGAAATTAGAAAGAATTTCACCGGTAAATTTAATACCTTTCATTGTTCTTTTGTTTAATTCTTTAAATATTTCTCATTGATTAAACTTGCCTTTATCAAGTAAAAAGGCAACTAAATTGTGTGTTCTACTACTTGTATCAGGATACATAAATCTACCACTATCAGTAACGATTCCTAAGAAAACATGCTTTGCAGCTTTTTCATTAACTTTCCAGTGGCTATCATAAGCTAATTTAGCTATCATTTCAGCTGCAGCTACATAATGTTCATCGACCCACTTGTAATCATATTTAATATTTGAGCCATTTGGGTGGTGATCAATTCTTAAAGTTGCAGTGCATCTTTTTTCCAAAAGTATTTCAGAATTTTGAATTCTATCTGTACTTGAAGCATCAACTACGATTCCTAATGAGTTTTCAAAGTTAATGTCTTCAATAGCGTCATAATGGTAATTCATGAAATCAAAATTATGCTTATTATCGCCTAGTGTATAAACATGTTTTGAAGGGTAATTCAAGCGAATAAATTCAGCTAATCCAGCTTGGCTTCCTAAACAATCGCCATCAGGGCGAATGTGGTGAAAAATAATTATATTTTTGTATTTTTTAATTGCTTCTAGAGCAACTTTGCTATTTCCTATTTTCATTTTTTAAACTCCTTTTATTAAACCTAATTACTGGATATTTAATTATATAGATTAAAAATCAAAAAGCTAAAAAATAAGCTTTTAAGCTCAGAAACGTTTCAATGATGTTTTTTCTAATATTACTGCTGTATAGACTATTTAGTAAACTTTAATTTTTCTCAAGTAATAATAATTCCGTTATCTTTGAAATAAGGTAGTAATTCATTTTTAATTAAACCATTAATTCTAAAATCGCAGAATTGTAAGAAAGTTTGAATATTCATAAACATGTAATAAATAGCTTTTAGGTATCTATTTTCTAAGATTCTAGTAGCATGTCTTGAGCATAAATAGCCACCTTGAAAATTAAAATCACATAAATCACCGTTTTTATTACATCCAACAGCTGAGCAACGATTAGTTATTGGTTTAATACCAAAACCTTGTAAAGAGTGAGCTACTAAATAAGTTAAAAGTTCATCATTTTTACCTTGACCAACATAATCTAAGATTTCTACATAGGCTTCAAAAAGACTTTTAAAATCTTTGAATTCAAATTGATTTATATTTTCAAAAGATGACAAAAAAGCAATTGCTTTTTGAACAAAAATATTATCGCTTAAAGTATCTTTTTTAATTTC
>CAMQBE010000082.1 GCA_946998935.1 uncultured Mycoplasma sp.
ATTTGATCAACTACATATTGAATATCTGAACTAAACGTTCCGCCGAAACTAGGTTTAACGCTCTCAATCGCATTATTTATTCCATTTATTTTATCATTGACCAAGGTTCTATTATCGTCGTATGACTTAAGAACTAATTTATTGTCTTCCGCTTGTTTTTTATATGTTGAACGTTCTTTTGCAGTTGCTCCAATTGCTCCTATGCTTACAACGCCAACAAGCCCAGCAATAGCTCCAGCTGTTATTCAACCAATTTTTGTTTTGTTAGACATATTATCTCATTGTCTTTATAGAAACTTTATAGCCATTCGATGTCAAGTTTCTTTGATTTGATTAAAAACCAAATCTAATTAATATCTCAATAATTATATTATTGTGATGACTATATTATATATTTATGTATAGGATTTATATTGGAAGTCAAAATTTTTCCACTTTTTTTGCACTTTTTTGCCTTTCAATAAGCGATATAGGTTAAAAGTTAAAGTTTTAAACAACACAAACAACAAAATTTTCTAAAACTGCTTATTTATAGCTATTTTTGACAGTATAAAGTAACTAAATTATTAAAATTTTTTTATTTTATTTACAATTTTGATTTATTAAATATTAGCGAACTTGAGATATGTCCTAAAAAAATGATGTGACCGCTTAGAACATTTTACTATTATGTCTATAAGTAAGGATAATAAGTAAAAGTAACATTAAAAAATCACATTTAAGTGATTTCTTAAATTTATTTTAATAATGTTTATTTTTTATATTAATAATCATTTTTTTGATTTCGTGTACAAATGTTAAACCTAAAGCCGAAGGCATTGAATAGGCCATTAATATACCTTCATGTACATAATTTTCACTCATTCTAAACACTTTAGCAATATTAGGTACTAATGACACCAACAATATGAATAATGCGGATGATAAAGCAGCTAGATAAACTGGTCAATATTTCTTAATGCTTGATGCGAATATACTTTTATCGCTCATTAAGTTAATACTATTAATTGAAGCAGCTAAACCCATTGTTACAAAAGCAGTCGATGAAGCTATTGGCGCTACATCTTTATTATTATCAATAGCTCATTTTGCCCCTAAAGTATATGAAATTAACGATAACAGCGATAATAAACATGATTGTCATAATAATTCAAAACCCATGCCACGAGCAAAAATACTTTCTTTTTTATTATAAGGTTTACGTTTCATAACATCTTTACCACTATCAACAAAACCTAAGGCTATTGCAGGCAAACCATGTGTTAGTAGGTTAATTCATAATAATTGACCAGCGCCTAGAATATAGAACTCATTTTCTTTATAATGATCTTTAAAAGCTAAATAGAAAGCTATCATGCCAATAAAGATTACTAATACTTCAGTTAAAGAAGATATTAACATATTAAGGATAACATTTTTTATTTTATCAAAAATTAAACGACCATTTTTAACTGACCTAACAATAGTATTGAAATTATCATCTACTAATATTAAATCAGCTGCTTGCTTAGAAACATCGGTACCAGTAATACCCATAGCGCAACCTATATCACTAGCTTTAAGTGCTGGTGCATCGTTAACACCATCGCCTGTCATGGCTACTACTTGGTCGTGTTTTTGTCAAGCTTTAACTATTCTTAATTTATCTTCAGGATTTACTCTAGCATAAACCGAGATATGTTCAACTTTGTTAAATAATTCTTCGTCGCTCATTAAAGCTAATTCCTTGCCTTCAAGGCAAATATCATTATCTTGATATATACCTAAGTTTTTAGCTATAGCTTTAGCTGTTGTTAATTGGTCACCAGTAATCATAATGACTTTAATACCTGCGCCTTGAGCTTCTTTAACACTATTAGCTACAGCCGCACGTGGCGGATCAATCATTGCTACTAAACCGATGAACTCTAAATTGTCTTCATCTTTGAAATCAATATTATTTGCTTTTGTTTTTTTAATTGCAAAAGCTAATACACGATATGTTTTATTAGCTCATTCATTATTTAGTTTAAGAATCTTTTCTTTATCTATATTTTTGCATCTACTTAAAATGGCATCAGGCGCGCCTTTAGTAATAATCAAATTATCTTTATTATTCTTTATTAGCACTGAGCTCATTTTTCTATCGCTGTCGAAAGGCAAACTATGTAACACTGGTGTTTCATTTAAACAATTTTCCTTTGTGATATTGTAGCTATGAGCAAAACGTAATAAACCTGTTTCAGTAGGATCGCCTACTTCTTTAAAAGTTCCATCAGTTTCAAGATTAATAAAAGCATCATTACATAAAACCATATATTTAGCAAATTGTTCTACTGGATAGTTATTTTTATTAATTTCATCAAGTATTTTATCTTGGTAATAAATGTCAACAACTTTCATTTTATTTTCAGTTAAAGTACCTGTCTTATCACTACAAATAATTGAAGCTGAACCTAAGGTTTCAACTGCTAAAAGGTTTTTAACTAAAGCTTTTTCTTTACTTAATTTAGCTACACCAATAGATAATAAAACAGTTGTAAAAGTAATTAAACCTTCTGGTATAGCTGCAACAGCTAAAGATATACCGGTAACCAAGGCATTAGTATAAACATCAGGATTATTTCATTTACCTGTTGAAACATTATTTAAAATTAATTGAACAATAAAGCTTAAAAACATTAAAACAATTCCCATATATCCAAATCATTTACCTAATTTGTTTAATTTATTTTGTAGGGGGGTAACGGTTTTAGGTTGTTTTTGAATCATGCTATTGATTTTGCCTATTTCGGTATTAGCTGCGACTTGGCTTACTATATAAGTAGCTTTGCCATTAGTAACATAAGTGCCTGAATAAACTAAGTGTTTATTTTCAGCTAAAATCTTGTTATCAATAGCTTCATAATTAGCTTTTTTAGCTACTGGTAAGCTTTCACCCGTTAAAGCCGCTTCGACAATTTCTAAATTATTACTTGTAATTAATCGACCATCAGCACTAATAGTATCACCTGCAGCTAAAAGCACTAAATCACCAACTACTAATTGACTAGCAGGAATAATAATAGCTTTATTATCTCTTATTACCGTGGCGTTAACTTCATTAACTTTCTCTAGCGCCCGCACTGCTTGGTCGCTTTTAATTTCTTGATAAGCACCTAATAAAGAATTAAGCATTACTACTAAAAGAATAATGGCTGGTTCAACATAACCTATAATGATTTCATTTCTGTCTTTATTGCCATGCAAATGTTCATATATACCTAAACCTAAAGACACAGCTGCTGAAATTAATAATAGTATAACCATTGGGTCTATAAATTGCTTTAAATAAGCTATAAAAGGATTTAATTTTTTACGCTTAATTAAAGTATTAGGACCATCTATATTTAATTTCTTTTGAGCTTCAGCACAACTTAAACCTTTATAGTCTTTTAAATTATTTTTATCAGCCATTTTTCTCCTTTTTATATTCATATAAATATATAAGCAAATAAATTATAATAATGATTTATTTTTTAATATAAAAAACTAAAAAAGTGTATAAAAAAATGGCGGAACAGAAAGGATTCGAACCTTCGCGGGTG
>CAMQBE010000083.1 GCA_946998935.1 uncultured Mycoplasma sp.
TTGATAGTTTGAATTATTTTTATATTTTTTACCTACTTTTTTGAATATCTAATTATATAGAAAAAGAAGCATTAAGCCTCTCTAACTTTAATTAATTCTTTGGCTACGGCTTTTGAATATTCGCCTATTATTAAACTTATTTGTTTTGTGCTTACCATGATGCCGGAAATATAAGAAGTTTTTCTTAATTCATCAACTTTAACTTTACTTTTATCGTTAAACTCAACTTTAACTTTTGATATTCCGCCTTCAACATTGGTGATATTTTCCTTACCACCTAATAGTTCAGTAAGTTGGTCAATTTTGATATTTCCAGGTAGTTTGACGCTTTCGCCTTGTTGTAAAACTTTTTGTCTTTTTTCGTTTTTTAAATATCAATATAACCAACAAAAACCTAAGGTAAAAATTGTAAGAAATACTACTTTAACTTTGTCTTTTTTACTCATAGTTTTATTATATCTAATACTATGTTATTTGTTGTAAAATATTAGCATTATGGATAGGCATAATTAAATTTCACAAGAAAGAGGCTTAAAATGAGCAAAAAAAGATTAATTAGTGGGATAAAACCTACTGGTGATTTAACCTTAGGAAACTATATTGGTGCACTAAGAAACTTTGTTAAATTACAAGATGATTACGAAGCATATTACTTCGTAGCAGATTTACATGCTTTAACAATGGGCGATAATAACGCTGAAGAAATGTATAAAGCACGTAAGGAAATTGTCGCAATGTATTTAGCTTGCGGTTTAGATCCAAAAAAGAGTGTGATCTTTTATCAATCAGATGTTTATGACCACACTGTAGCTTCATGGCTAATGACTTGTGAAACAGCTATTGGCGAATTAACGAGAATGACACAATTTAAAGATAAATCTCAAAAAGTCGCTAAACAAGAAAATGGGACTGAAAAGATTCCTACAGGTTTATTAATGTATCCAGTCTTAATGGCTGCAGATATTTTAATTTACAATGCTGATGTTGTACCTATTGGTGAAGACCAAACACAACACTTAGAATTAACACGGACTATTGGCGAAAGATTAAATAAAAAGTATGGTACTAAATTCAAAATGCCTGAAGGATATGTACCACCAGTTGGTGCAAAGATAAAATCTTTGACTAACCCTGAAAGTAAAATGTCAAAAAGTGAAAAAGGCACCAAGGCAACCATTTATTTGCATGATGATCCTGAAGTAGCATATAACAAGATTATGAAAGCTGTTACAGACAGCGAAAACAAAGTTTATATTTCAAAAACTAAACCTGGAGTATTAAACTTATTAAACATTTATGCTTCATTAAAAAATATAACTTTAATAGAAGCAGAAAAAGAATTTAAAGATAGCAATTATGCTGATTTTAAAAAAGCTGTTGCTACTGTTGTAAAAGATGAATTAACTAAGATTCAAGCTAATTACAAGGAAGCTTTAAAACATGTTGATGAAGTAACAAAAACAGGTGCTCAAAAAGCACAAGCTATTTGTGGCCCTATTGTTAAAGATTTACTTCATAAGATGGGCTTTAGGAATTAAAAGAAGGAATTATGAAAAATAAAATTAATAAAGAATTGAATCATACTTGCAGTCATTTGTTAGGCGCAGCAATTGAAAGAATGTACCCAG
The DNA here is from genome assembly GCA_946998935.1 of uncultured Mycoplasma sp. GTDB lineage: Bacteria > Bacillota_I > Bacilli_A > Mycoplasmatales > Metamycoplasmataceae > Mycoplasmopsis. The sequence continues at coordinate 1,629 of CAMQBE010000083.1, forward strand.
GAGTGAAACTTGGTTTTGGCCCTGCTACTGATGAAGGTTTCTATTACGATTTTGAATTTCCTGAAACTTTTAGTGATCAAGATTTACCTAAAATCGAAAAGATGATGAAGAAATTAGCAAGCCGTAATTTAGTTACTGTTGAAGTTAAAGAAAAAGATTATAGTTTTAACCAAAAACCTTATAAGCAAGAGCTATACGACGAATTAAAAGCTAAAAAAGAAAAGATAACTTTCTATGGTTTACAAGATCCTCAAAACAAAGAAATGGTCTTTAAAGACCTTTGCCATGGTGGCCATGTTGAAAGCACAAAAAACTTAAAACATTTTAAATTGCTTTATATTGCTGGGGCATATTGAAGAGGCAATAGCGACAATAAACAATTAACTCGTATTTATGGTACTGCTTGAGACACAAAAGAAGAATTAGATGATTATTTACAATTACTTCAAGAACGTAAAGAAAGAGACCACCGTAAAATTGGTAAAGATTTAAAAATCTTCGCCATGAGCCCATTAGTAGGTCAAGGTTTTCCAATTTGGCTTGAAGATGGAATGTACATTCATAATGCTATAAGAGATTTAGTTTTAAAAATGGACCGTAAATTTGGTTTTACTGAAGTTTTAACACCTCACTTCGGTAGTGAAGAATTATATAAAACATCAGGTCACTTGGCTCATTATAAAGATGATATGTTTGCACCTTTAATTGTTGAAAAAGAACGTTTAATTCCACGTCCTATGACTTGTCCTCATCATATAGTTTGCTATCAATTAGAAAGACGTTCATACCGCGATTTACCTATTCGTTATTCAGAACAAAGCCAACTTTATCGTTATGAAAAATCAGGTGCTTTAACTGGATTGGAAAGAGTTAGAGGAATGCTTTTAACTGAAGGCCACTTATTTGTTCGCGAAGATCAAATTGAAGATGAAATTAAACATATGTATAAGCAAATTGAAGAAACTCTTAAAATCTTCAAAATTAATATTAAATACATTTCTTTATCTTTAAGAGATAAAAATGATAAAGAAAAATACTTCCCTGATGACAAGATGTGAAATAACTCCGAAAGAATGCTTAAAAAAGCTCTTGATGATATGAAAATTAAATATGAAACTGTTGTTGGCGAAGCTGCTTTCTATGGACCTAAAATTGATATTCAAATTGATACTGTTCTAGGCCATGAAATAACTGTTTCAACAGTTCAACTTGATTTCTTGCAACCTCAAAGATTTAATCTTTCTTATGTAGATAAAGATAATAAAGATGCTCGTCCAGTTATGATTCATCGTGGTTTAATTGGTACTTACGAACGTTTCGTTGCTATATTATTAGAACAAACTAAAGGTGTTTTACCTTTCTGGTTAGCCCCAAAACAAGTAACTATTATTCCTGTTACTGAAGATAATTTGAAATACGCCCAAGAAGTCAATACTAAATTATTAATTGATTATGATTTCCACTCTAAAGTGGATGATCGTGATGAAAGATTAAATAAAAAGATTCGCGATGCACAAGTTAATAAGAGCAAGTTCTTAGTTATCTTAGGTGATAAAGAAGTTAAAGATAAAACTATTTCATACCGTGAATACGGTAAAGAAACTACTCATACAGTTAAGATTGATAAATTTGTTGATATGCTTACAAAATTAAGAGCAAATTATGAATAATAAAAAACAAGATAATTATGATGATGAACATTCAAAAGATGTTATTGTCAATAGTTGCAAAATAAAGAAACCTCAGAAAGCGATTGTAAGTTATCAACCTTTAAGCTTAGTATTATATATATCATTATTTATCTTGCTCCCTTACTTTATGTTTTGAGCTTTTGGTACAGCCGATTTTAAGAACCAACAATTAAGTATGCAAAACAATTTAATCGCAATTTATGTTTA
>CAMQBE010000084.1 GCA_946998935.1 uncultured Mycoplasma sp.
GTTGATCAAATAAGTAGTCGTTATGACGTCGTTCTAGCAAATGGGATTAAAGTCTCAAAATTAGATCAAGATGTTAATCAATATGTGAGACCATATTTAGCAAACTATAAGTTGGGACATAACTTTGCAAATAAAAAATGACTAAAAACTTCAAGCGGTAAAAATTATCAAAATACGATATCAGAAATTGTTGAAGCAAATAATCTAATAAAGAATATTTTAAAAGAAGATGATACAAAAGCACTAAAGTCTATGTATAGTGAATATTTAGATGTAGCTGAAAACTCGGAAAATGCAATTGATGCTAACAAATTAATTGAAAACGAATACATTAAAAACGAAGTTATAGATGGCAAAACTTTCAACAAAATTTTCGCTGAATATAAATCATCTATTGATGCTGGTTTAGAATATAAATCAACTCTTGATACTATAACTGATGAAAAAAAGTTATTACAGACGTATTAAACAAGTTATCATCAATTATTAAAAATGACAAAATTCTTTGAAATGTATTATGAAAAAAGTTCAAATTGTTGAATCATATGAAGATTTAGATGGCAATAAAATGGTTGCTTTATCAAATGGTCTAGACGATAATAAGAATATTTTAGATTCAAAAAATAAAATTGAAGCATTACCAAAAACATGAGTAAGTTCTGAAGGTATAACTTGAAATAAATCACAAGATGTTATGGATGTTAGACCAAAAATTGTAGCTAATTTAAATGATGTTCTAAAGAGTTTCACTTCATTAAAAACTAAAGAATTAAACAAATTCAAAGATATTTTAAGTCAAACAAAAAGTAGAATAACATCAATTAGAAATGAAAGTAGCAATTTCAACAATCAATTTGCAAACAACTATGGCATAACATTTACAGAAACTAAAAATAATGTTGAAATTTTATTATCAAAGTTAAGTGAATTTAACAATTTTAAAACTACTGCTAATAAGAGTGAAAACCTTAATGATTTTTCAAAATACATATTAGATTGCTTTAAGAAGTTAAAGAATTATGAATTAGATTTCTTCAAAATTTGAAAAATTGATATTCAAAATAATTATGCTAAATATAAAGCTCTTTTGTCATCAAAATGAGCTCCATACAATAGTTAGATTAATCCATCATTAAAAATGTCATATTTTGAACTTAAAGAAACTAAAGAAAAGAAAACTCAACTTGATGATTATGAAAATACTATCGTTACACCATTAATGAATAATGCAAATGGTTATGATTTTGACAATATTTATGATTCTAAAGATTCTAAAACAAAGATGGATGCTATGTATGGCAATATGCAAACATCAACCAAAGCTTTGACTTCTAATATTCAATTTTTTTATACAAATTATGGCAAGTATTTTGCATATATTGATTTGGTAAAAAGTTTTGAAGAACAATTACAAGAAAGTAAAAGAACTTTGATAAAAGCTAATGGCGATAGTTTATCAAATAAAACTGTTTTGGGAATTTTTGATACAGCCGAACAAAGAGTGGTAAATCGTATTTTTGTTGATGAAAAAATATCATCCATTTCTTCTATACCAACTGACGTAATTGATAAATCTAAAAAGATAAGTTTTGTAAATTCTTATAAAGTTTTTGCAACTAATTATGATGAATTTTTGGATGCCAAAGCAGTGGAAGAAAATAGCAATAAATCATCAATAATTATGAACACAACCGATGATGAACATTTACATCCTTTTGCTAAAGCTTATGCAACAAAAGCATTTAAAGCGATAATTTAAAGCGATAAATGATGATTATCTATCTTTAGTAAAAGATAATAAAGTAAAAGCAAATGATGATTTATCTATTATTTCTTCAGTTTCTAGAAAAGATGAAGTTGAATTAATTTATGTGGCTATAACCAAGGCTCATACATACTTGTCAGCACAAGATTGAAACAACTATTCATTTGAATTCTTTATCAGAAACTTAGGCCTTAGACACCCTGCGTGAAATACAACTAAATATAGCAATAAAAAAGATGGGGTTCCAGCTGATGGCGGAAGTTTTAAAACTGGCACGTCAGATAAACCATATACACTAACATTTCCTAAATGACAAAAAGTTATTGATGTTGACAAACAAGCAATTTTAAAACTTTCTAAAATTAAAGATGTTAAATACAGCACAAATGGATATTGAAACCCTATTTTAGTTGATTCAGTTTCAAATAGATGAGATCCTTTGAATACTAATGATGATGGTAGATCTAGTGTTTATGCTTTAGCTGTAGGTAGAAACGAAGTAAATCCTACTCTGATGACAACTTCACATACATAAAAGCACCAGATGGTGATGATTCACCATTAAAAAAGGTGGTTGGGCCAGGAAGACAATTGGTACATGATTGAATGAGTTCTGAAATTCACGAATATGGTAGTGCTATTGAAGCGATGATTAGATTAATTTATATAGAACAAGAAATTGTTAAAGATTACTTTGAAGTTCTCGATAACAATAATGGAAAAGCAATAATTCCTAATAGCGTTTATTATCAAACGCAACAAGATAAATTGGCTTCATGTCTAAAAAGCCTTCTTTTAGCCGAAAGAGCTGCCTTATATTCAATTCATTATCATAATGTAACTCTTGCTGGCTAAAAATGAACAGCTGAAGGCGAAGACAACTGATTTAAAATTCCATTTCTATTTTACTTCCACCCAGGCTTAGATAGTGCTAATCCAGGTATTTCACATCATTATGAAGATATTAGAACTATTAAAATTTCATCTAGAAATGATATTAATGCTAAAGGCGCATTCGAAGGTATTAAAATCGGTGTGCCAGCTAATAGTCACGCCTTTTTGATGTTAGAATCTCAAAACAATCCTGACACTAGATATGTGGTGTTTTATCAACCTTTAACAGCTACCTTTGATGGCTTTAAAGTAAACAGTGCTACTCACAAGTATAATATTGGATTTATAGTAACAAGAGGTATGCGTTGGAACGTGGTTCCTGATGGTACAGTCCGTGATTTACAATACATGGCAGAGCTAAGTAATAAATATAATTTTGAACGCGAATTCGATAACATCTAATTATCGATAAATTGTTTAGAAGCACTAATTTAAAAGAGAATCAAATATTTTATTTTAATAAATAGGAGTTTGAGTTTAGATATTGAACTTCTATTTTGTTGTATTAAAAAACAAAATTACGTATTGTGATCAAAAATTATCAAGATTTTGTTACTGTTAATAACATATGGGCCTTGCCAAGATATTTCGTTTATAATTAAATTTATAGTATATAATATATCTATATAAACTTATATTATAGTTTTTCGATATTTTTAAATATGAGACAAAAAGCCTATTATAAAGTTTATATATCAAAAAGCTTACAAATTATTGTAAAGCAATATAATACGTTAACGAATCTTAATTAATAAAAAAAGAGGTAATATGAATAGAAAAGTAAAAATAGGATGGTTTGCAGCAGGTGGATTTGTTGCTGGTGTTGCTTTAATGTCGGTTATTGCTGGAAGTATG
>CAMQBE010000085.1 GCA_946998935.1 uncultured Mycoplasma sp.
GTTTTTTCAACGTCTACCGACATTAATTCAATAATCTTTGAATCTTCTTCCAATTGAATTTTTAGCATCTTTTTTAACAACCATCATATCTGAGGGTGCTGGCTTATTATCATATTCAATAGCTTTAGGGAATAATGGTGCAATTTTATTTTTTATTTTTGTCATAATTTTCCTATCTTTGTCTTAGCAAGCTATCTTGCACTGCTGAAGAAATTAATTGAATTGATGTTGTAACGATAATAAGCATGATTGATGGTATTAATACATAACGAGGGTAAATAGTAATTAATTTAGAACCTTCATTAATTAAATTACCTAGTGTTGGAATATCTGGAATTGATAAACCAATGAAAGCAAGTGAAGTTTCAGCTAAGATAATACCAGGAATATGAAAGACTATTTCGGTAATTAGAAGTGGCACAACAACTGGTAAATAATTAGCTAATACTTTGTATGTAGGAGTACCTAAAATTTTTGAAGCACTAACTCATTCAAAAGTTTTTGCGCGCATAACTTGGCTACGCATTTGGTTTGCTATACCAGTTCAAGAAGTAAAGGTTAAAGCAAAGACCATGACTCAGAATGTAGGTTTTAAAACAATGGTGATAACTATCAAGATAATAATAGAAGGTACATTAGAAATAACTTTAATAATGAAGGTCATAATTTTGTCAAATAACTTAAAGTGACCCATTATTATACCAATTACTAATCCGGCAAAAACCTCTATGAATGTGGCGATAAAGGCTAAAGTTAAGGAATATCTAAGCCCTCATCATAAACATGCTCAAATATCTCTTCCTTTCATATCTGTGCCAAAAATATGGCCATTACTAAAGAAAGTTAAAGCACGTTCATTAACATTAATTTTCATAGGATCTTGCGTTGTAAATGGTATAAAGATAGCTAATAAAATTAATAAAGCTAAAGTTACAAAACCAAATACACCAGCAAATGAACGACTATAACGATAGAAGAATTCTACAAAAGCACCACGCTTTTTCTTTAAGCCACTTGATTCATGATAATCAATTAAATTACCTACTATTTGTCACTTTTTATAATTAAGTGGTTGCAAGAATTTATTAGGAGCTAGTTCTAAGCCCATTTGATTATTTGGAGATTGATTTGCTATTTTATCTTTTTCAAATATAGACATGTTAGCTCCTTTCTAATTTCTACGTCTTACCCGTGGGTCAATTAATTTATAAAGTAAATCACGGCAAGTATATGAGAGTATGGTAATCAATGAGAATAATGAAACCATGAATAAAATGATGTTGTAATCTTTTGAAGTAATAGCTTGTAATAACAAACCACCACTACCAGTAATATTGAAGATTTGTTCTACGAACATTGATCCAATGAAACTACCAAAGATAACTACTGGGAAAAATGTTGCAATAGGGAATAATGAAGGTTTAATTGCATGTGTTCAAACAAAACGACGTTTTGATAAACCTTTAAGATAACAAAACTTAGCATGTTGAGAATTTAATTCTCTATTCAACTCGGTTCTAATGTATTTAATATAAACAATGATTGAACCAAGTGATAAGGCTAATCCAGGCAAGATATAAGTTGATATATCGTGTTCATTGAATAAATATGGTAAGTTCATATTTCTACCAATCAAAAGTAATCACAAAGCAAAAACTAAAGAAGGTATTGATGAGAAAACTGAAACAATTAATGTAGCAATATGGTCAGGTAATTTATCTGGGTTCATACCAACATAAACACCTAGAGGTATACCTATAACTAGAGTTAACATAACTGAGAAAATACCAATTAAGAAACTCTTTCAGAATCTAATTCATACAAAATCATTAATTTCTTTGCCAGGGAATACAGATAATGAAATACCAAATTCACCATGCATAATATTACCCATATAAACCCAATAACGCTGTGCTAAAGGTAAATTCAATCCATCTTTTGCTTCACGTGCTGCACGTGTTGCATCATCAAGATTATTGTAAATGCTATTTGCGCCAGGCACTGAGTTTATTAAAAAGAAAGTAATAGTAATAACTAACCATGCTACAACCAAGAACTCTGCCACCATTACAAAAATTGATCATAATGATTTAGCTAAAGGAGATTGTAAGCTAAAGATTTTTTGTCACCAAGGAAGTTGCTTTTTCGATTTTCCTGAAAAATCAACTGGCTTGGTATATAAAGACATTTTTTGGTCGTTCTGCAAAGAATCGACGTATGTAAAATTATTTTTTGCCATTTTATCTCCTTTCTAAATTTTTATAACTGTTGGTAAATCAGCTCTAGGTGGTTTAGCTATATCGTAAGCAAATTGTAATGAATATGTATAAAGACTTTCAACACCACCAACACGTGAGATTTCTCAATAAGTATCGACTTCCATAAGTGGAACTACAGGTGCGCCATCACGAACAATTTTTTCAAAAGCTGCAACGATTGCAAAAATATCTTTTTCAATTCAACCTTGTGATTTTTCTTCTTCAGTAAATTGACCCGTTAGGAAACTCATAAATCTCTTGGTGTAATCATTGTCACTTTCATTAGGTTTTTTGAATGATAATTCAACGATTTTGTTTCAAACTTTATCTGAAATATCAAGATACAAATTTTGTTTAGTTCTAGCTCATAAATCATCTTTAGCAACAATCTTATTTGTTGCTTTATCGTAGTGATAACCTATTCTATTTTCAAAGTATTTTTGATAGGTTCAACCGCCGGCAGGATTATTTCTAAAACCTGATTTCTTTTGGTCTGCGCTATTAATTTCATCTGGTAAGAAAAATGTTTTAATATAGCTATAACTATCAGTGCCAAAAGCATCAAAGTTTTTATACACAATATCGTATTTACCAGTTGTGCGATAATCTTCATACACAGTTTCAGGTAAACCTTTAATTTCGATATTTACATATCCATCAAAAGCTTTACGCATAAAATCTTGTAAAGCTAAACCAGCGTTTTGTTGTTCATCAGTTGAATTTGAAATATATTTCAAAGTTACACTATTTACATCTGGATGTTTTATTTTAAAGTAATTAATAAATTGTCTTGCAATATCTAATCTAAAAGCTTTGTCTGTTCTATCAACATGTTCAAAGTTATAGTTCTTAGACAAGTGGTCAATATGAGTATAGTTTTCAACTGGAATGTAAGTTTTATTTTTATCATTTTTATCATATTCTACTTCTGGGTGCATGCCTTCATGGTCAAAACCAATTTCGATAGCATCACCAAAAGATGAAGAACCTTGACCAAAAGCAGTTCAAGTTATAACTGGGTATGATGAGTTTCATCCAACCAAGTTTAACATTGCATTTCTATCAATTGCATAATAGATTGCATTTCTTAAATAAGGATCATTAATGTATGAATTTTCATTAGTTTCTTTATCTAAGTTAAAGGCAAGAGCAATAGTTCCAAAACCTGATGATTTTTTCATATTCAATCTATATTTTTTATTTGACCAGAATTTCATTTGTTGAACAGCTGGAACTCTTGTTGCTG
>CAMQBE010000086.1 GCA_946998935.1 uncultured Mycoplasma sp.
CCTATAAAGCCATGCAAAGCACCTTTTTTAACTTCAAAATTAAATCATCATCCGCAACTTTTAAGCCACCTTTGCCACTTTTAAAAATCATAGTTAAATGTTGAACAGATATAGCAACATCATTTGCCGGAACATTGTTTTGTAATTCTTAGCTTTTTCTATAATAGCTTTATTTCGTTTTATTTTTTCTAAAAAAGATATTGGTTTTTTAGTATTTTGTTGATTGGCACTAGTTTCTATTTTGTCATTGTTTTCCATAATTACTCCTAACCAAAATTCTTTTTAACAAATACTTCTAAACCAATTCCAATTAATGCTGCTGAGAAAATAACTATATATAACCAAGCATACTTAGCAGCAACTGGGTCTCTACGTTTGTAAGTAACAATATTTGACTTAACTTTTTTGCCTAAATCATTTTTAGTAACATAAGCATAAGGTAAATTGGTTAAAACATTATCTTTAATAAATAATTCATTAGGTTTTTTTACTATTTCATCAATTTTCTTAGGATCTGAAAACTTAATCTTTGATTTTTGAAGTTCATTTTTAAAAATACCAACAAGTAATGCATCTTCTTTAGGGTCTAATTTTAAACTACGAACATAGTCAAGACCTTTTTGAGTAAATGAAATATTATTTTGGTTAATGTATTTATTAATCATTAAAAACACTGACGCTAAATATAATTTTCTGAAGAAACTTTCTCTTTTTAACTCTGTTTCATCTTTGTCCTCGCCACTAAGCATCTTTGTAAAGTAATCTTTAACATTTTGATTTTTTCTTTTTTTAATTGTTCAATTGCATCATCGCAAATCTTTTCCAAATCATCGCTACAAAAGATTCCTTTACCTCCGCCTATATTTGAATCATCATTAAACATTGCAGCAAGCATAATAAGTAGTTCTTTCTTGTTCTTCTTATTTTTTTATCAAAGTTTAGAGTATTAAACTTAACATCGCCTTTAACATTCTTGACAGTAATTGTCTTTTTAATTTTATCAATTGGTTTTACTAAGCGTTGTCCTTCTGGGCTGTCAGCAAATTCTAGTACTTTATCCAAGATAATTGTTTGAAGACTTTCAAATAAATCAAAAACCCCAACAATATTGACTGAGTTAGCGCCATTAAAGACCATATTTTTAATTTCTTCAAGCAATAAATCACCTCTAGTTTCTCTTATTTTGTCGCTTAATTTTTTAAAGTCTAGTGACATTTCTGAACAAGTAACACTATTAATATCAACACCTTCTTTGTCCATTTCGTCATGATAATTGTTTTCAGCTGAATCATAAATTTTTATATTCAAGTAATTATCTACAAGATTCTTTAGGTATGGATCTTTTTTAACATTAATATCTTCAATTGAAAAATCATTGTTGACTTTGAATCATTTATTTTCATATGAGGAGAATCGGTCTTCAAATCGTTGCGATTTGTTGTCAATAGTTAAAGTTGAAATAAAGAATTCATGGAAGTTCATTCAGTAAATGTTTCTATATAGGTTTTTGTTTGTGCCATCAATTCTATGAGTTAAAGATTCATTAGAAGTTTTTTGGTTTTGAATGTATTTAACAAAATCATCTTTTGTAGTATTAGATGTAACAAATTGTTTTCTTTCTTTTATAGATTGGTGAACTTTTTCAAGATTCTTATAGCCAAGTGTATCTTTAGGATTTGCAGCTACAGTTTGACCATCCTTAAGGTCAGTTTTATTAGGTATATTAACAATTAATTTACTTTGAGCATCCGCATAAGCTGCTATGTTATCTACATTCATTGGATTCTTTGCAAAACCTAAAACTAAAATAATCAAAAATGGAACAACTGCACAAATAACTAAATAAACCTTCATTTCCACTACTGCTTGTACTATTGAACCTAAAGCTAAAGCTAATAGGGCAGCTAATAGTGAAGCAACTATATATGAAAGAGTTGAACCAAATACCATTTTTCAAGTAAAATGGGTATAAAAGCTTCGAACATCATCAACCAAATAACATTATTATTACACTAAATACAATACCTATTAAACATGCAAAGATATTTGCAAAGTAGATTTGAACTTAGCTTATAGGGTTTGAAAATAAGATATATTCAACACCTTCTTGGCGATATTTATAAAATATCGTTTGCGCTATAAAGGCTGAAATTATGAATGCACAAAAGATTCCTACATTGCCAAAGTTAGTTATGAAAAAACCAGAGTTCAAAATGGTTTTCAAATTATCTGGATCTTTAACTGTAATTCTTGTTGCTAATATTATTAGAAAAAAGAATGTACCTAGAATTGCTGGCAAAACATATGATGAAACTTGTCTAAAATATATCTTTAATTGCATTCTAAATAATGAATTCATAAACGCCTTCTTTTATATAAAAATTATCTAGGAATGCGTTCGAAAAACAAATTATTCCTTAGTTATAAGTTTATACTAAATTTACAAATAAAATTAAAAGCACAATGTCATCTCAAAATTAAGTTATGAAAAATACATTCAAATACGAATGTTAAAAGTTTACTTAAAACAATTCAATTGTAGTTAAAAGAAACTTTATAAGTTTTTTGTAGGCACTAGCAATATTTAATTAAACGTCAATAACTAAAGATAAAGTTCTTTTAATGTTTTTGCTAATCCTGCTTTCTTATAGTCATATTGGGAAACATGTGTAGCGACCTTCTTAAAGTCCTCGGCACTATTTCGCATAGCTATAACATTACCTAAATAATCTATCGCAGTAGAATCATTCATGCTGTCACCAATATGAACACATTCAAGGGGATCAATACCATATGATTTTGCTAAAAGCATTTCTGCGTAACCTTTAGAACAGTTAATTGGTGTAATTTCTAAAATATTGAAGCCTTTTGTTCCAGCTTTAACAACAGTAGCCACATCTTTATATTTTTGAATCAAGATTTCTTTGAACTTATTCAACTTTTTAGTGCTTTTATTTCAAACTATAAATTTAAATATTTCATAATTGTTTTCAAATGCTAAGTATTTCTTGGCATGTGTGTGTCTTAATAAACATACAAATTTAAAAATCAAACAACTTGAAAACATTTTTTGACTATCAGAGTTAATAATAATTGTCATTTTATTTTGCACTAAAAAGTCATATATTTCTTGGGCTAAGTCTTTAGAAAATGATTTTGAATATATTTCTTTACCATCTTTAAAAACTTTTGCTCCATTTCAACAGGCGAAGTTTTTGTTATCGCCAAATTTGTTCATTATTTCTAAATTTTCTTTATATGGCGCTCTTCCTGTTGAGGCTAAAACTTTCATGCCTCTTTTACGGCATTCGTTTATTGCATCTAAATTTTCTTGGCTTACATCTCATTGACGTTTATTTTGAACATCCAAGGCTGTTCCGTCTAAATCTATAAATAAGATTTTAGGTTGTTTAATAAGTTCTTTCATAGTTATTATTATATAAACAAATACTAAAAAGCAATCAAGTTGCCTTGATCACTTTTAGCTATTTTT
>CAMQBE010000087.1 GCA_946998935.1 uncultured Mycoplasma sp.
TTCGAGTGTTTCAGATAACATTACTGGAAAGTGTTGTTCTTCCATTATTTATTATCCTTATGTGCAAGTTCTTGAGCTGCTTTAGTAACAGTTTCTAGATCAATGTCTTTGTTATAATTTTCATATTTTTGGATTCCTCATAATTCCACAAGGTTACCTACGCCAATGAAAAGGGCTTCTTTTTGAATAGCTGCTGCTGTTAAAAATTGTTTAGGCACTACAAAGCGGCCTTGAGAATCTAATTCAACTTCTTGAGAGTTTGATAATCAAAATCTTCTAACCATACGAGCGTTGGTATCGAATTGACTTTGAGCTGTTAAAAATGAAATGAAGTTATTGAACTCTTTTTCACTTCTAATTTCTACAACGCCTTCGAGGCCAATTGTTAAATAGAACTTAGAGCCTAGGTCGTCACGCAACTTTGCTGGCACTGCAATTCTATTTTTTTCGTCGATGTTTCTATTGTATTGTCCGTACATTTCCACTTTCCTCCACTATTCACCACTATTCTAATAAATAACACGTGCGAAAAAGTAAAAAAATTTTTCTTTCCTTTTATATAGATATAAAATACACACCTTTTATCCACATCAAAAAAATAAAAAAAGCTAAAAAATAAGCCAAAATATCGAACAAAAATGGCTTTTTTGACTTATTTACAACTTATTCACATTTAAAAAAATATTTTTCATAGCTTAGATAATTTTCATGTTTTAAAATAGTGGGGGAGAAAATTGCAGATTAGCTCTATTAAAAATAAAAAAGGTGCTAGAAGCACCTCATGAAAGTTTTAGTAGACTTAAAATTACATTTTATTTAGTAATCCAAAAGCTTGAGTTACGTCTTCAACTTTACCTAAAATAGTAATTAAATCGCCTTCTTTTAATACTGTCAGTCCATTAGGTAAAATGTTTTCTGCACCCCGTTTAATTAAGACAATTGAAATACCAGAATCGTAGAAATTTAAGTTTTTAATTTCTTTATCAATTAATTTAGGATTAGTTAAAAGAGTGGTTCCCATCACAAAGCCGTCGCCAATTTCTTTTAAATTAGCAGAGTATTTAATAAAGTTAGGGTTAGCAGCTAATAAAGCGGTACGGACTCCAGCTTCATATTCAGGTCTAATGATGACATTAACTCCAATTTGTTGTAACACACGAGCATGTCTTTTGCTTGTTGCGCGAGCGATTATATTTTTGACTTTTAATTCTAATAACGTAGCTACTATTTCAATATTTTCAGGCACTGCAACAACCACTGTATCAATTTCTTGAACATTTAAAGCTTTTAAAGCACGCATATCAGCAGCATCAGCAATCACGATTTTTTGCACCATATCAGAGAAGTTTTTAAGGCTTTCTTCATCTTTGTCAATTAATAAAATTGAGCAGTTCATTTTGCTTAATTGACCTATAACAGCTGAGCCAAAACGGCCAGCACCTATAACGCAAATATCGTCCTTTTTCTTTCTTAACATAACTAGCCTCCTAATTAATTTTTATGCAATTATTTTAGCAAAAAATAATTTTTAAGTAAAAATGTCTTGTTTTTAAGTACCTAATTATTATAACTTTTTACTTTATTTGTGATAGAGATATTGAGATCTCAAGTACATGTAATGTTAGTAATAATATATTAATAAAAAATAATAAATATACTAAAATTGTAGGTATGAAAAAATCAAGTATCGCTCGCTGATGAAGAAATAGTAAGCTAAGAGCTTTCTTTAGATACATTATGATTTGGAAGAAAAATCTCTCAAAAATTAAATATATTTTCTTAATCTATTTAGTTGTTGTAGTGATAGCTTCCTTGTTTTTATATAGCCCAATAACTCATAATTCTAATTACAAAGATAAAATCACATATTGAGATGCTCTCTTTACAACATGTAGTGCTTTTAGTGATACTGGATTAGTGATGCATGATACTTATATAACTTGAAATGAATTTGGACAAGCTTTAATTGCTATCTTAATTTTTGTTGGTGGTTTAGGTATCTTTGCGCTAAAGATTTTTATCATTAATGTTTTATTTTTAAAAAATAGTGCAACTTTAAGTGATATTGAATTAGTTTCCCATGAACGTGGTAGCGGTGATTCAAGACAAACCAAAAAGTTAATTCAAGACTCATTAGGTTTTTTAATTATTATTACCATTATCTTTAGCTTTATCTTGAGTTTCTATTTCTATGGTCAAGGCCCTCGTGGTTTAGAAGGCTATAGCGTAAATGACTATGGTGAGTTCCAAAATCCTAAGGGTAATTGAGATTTATCATTCAAATTTGGATTCTTCCATTGTATTAGTGCTTTGAATAATGCTGGTTTCGATATTATAGGGCAAAATTCATTAATGCCTTATTACCATAATTATGGTTTACATTTTATGTTTATTTTGCTTTTCACAATAGGCAGTTTAGGTTATCCAGTTATTCATGATTTCATGGACTTCATTCGTTTTAAATCTAAATATGGCAACAAAAGAACATATAATTGACATTTATTTACTAAGATTTCCTTGTTGACTTACTTTATAACTACTCTGGTTGGTTTCTTGCTATTATTAACTTTTGAAGGGCCAGTTAAAGGTTTAAACACTTTTTGAAATGATAGTGAAACTAAATTCTATGGTAATCGTTGAGAAAAAACTTGAGCTTTATTTTTCACAGCTTGTTCAACCCGTAGTGCTGGTTTTGCTACTATTAACATGCATCATTTATCAAATGGATCATTAATTATTCTAAGTATTTTAATGTTTATTGGTGCCGCGCCAGCTTCAACTGGTGGCGGTATAAGAACTACAACTTTAGCTGTATTATTCTTATCTATGATTTCTAAGATTTTTGGTCGTCAATCAGTTAGAGCTTTTAGAAGAAGAATTGATGATGAAACTGTTAAAATGTCAGGCATTGTCTTTTCAATTAGCATTGTCTTAATCTTTATTGTTTCATTTATAGCAATGTCAAGTTTTAATATCTATCAAGGTTCAATCGATACAAAAGATTTTAATATGATTGATGTAATCTTTGAAGTTTCATCTGCTTTTGGTACTACTGGTTTAACAACTGGTTTTACTAAAGGTATTAATGATGGCTCTAAAATAGCTATGGCATTATTAATGTTTGTAGGTCAATTCGGTATTTCTTCAACTATTTTAGTTTGAGGTAACAAACATAATTATTCATATAAATATGAATACATTTCAGAAACACTTGCTATAGGATAGAATATGAATTATGAAAAATTAAGCTTAAGAGTTGACAAAGAAAAATTAGAAAACTTAGCTAAATATAAAAAAAAAAAAAAAATAGTAATTTGAACTACAATGTCTTGCGTTTTTACTTTATTAGTTGTATTTTTTAGTGCCTTATTATTGTTAATTTATAGAAGCGATACTAATGCTAAAACCTATTACATTGTTTGCGGTTCTATCATAGGTTTTTTCTTTTTATTATGGCTTTTTGTTTTAGGACCAGTTAGCGTCAT
>CAMQBE010000088.1 GCA_946998935.1 uncultured Mycoplasma sp.
GTTCTAATGAATCTTTTAGCGCTTTAAACAAACGATCATTTTGATAATTAGCTATTTGTTCGGTAGATAAATTAGCTACATAAATCATTGGTTTATAAGTTAAAAGGTGATAGTTTTTAATTAATTTATTTTCATCATCGCTCAATTCACCAATTAATCTTGCAGGTTTATCATTTTCTAGCAAGCTTTTAATTCTATTGCATAAATTATCTTCAAGCATGGCTTCTTTATCACCGCTTAAAGCTTTTTTGTGAATACGATTGATTACATTATTAATAGTTTCTAAGTCGGCAATCATTAATTCAATATTGATAACTTCTTTGTCATTAACAGGGTTAATTTCATTAGCTACATGGACGATATTTTTGTTTTCAAAACAACGCACAACATGGATAATAGCATCCACTTCACGAATATTACCTAAAAACTTGTTTCCTAGTCCCTCACCCTTTGAAGCTCCTTTTACTAGACCAGCTATATCAACAAAATCAAAAGTAGCTGGTACAATATGCCCAGGTTTTACTATTTTAGCTAATTCATAGAGTCTTTGGTCTTTTAATGGCACAGTAGAAACATTAGGTTCTATAGTTGTAAAAGGATAATTACTTGCTTCTACTTGGTGCTTTGTTAGCGCGCTAAAAAGTGTACTTTTACCAACGTTTGGTAAACCAACTATACCTGCTTTTAATGACATATTATCTCCTTAAAAATTATTAATAATGTTATGTATTAATAATAGCATAAACATTAAATATAAAAAATATTCCACGAGGGAATATTAGTTATTAGAATTTATTTTTAAGCGATAAGCCAATGATACATTGCAACATAATTAATGATGATAATACCGTCAATATAATTGGGCTTGTTTTTGAAACATATTCATCATTTTCTTCTGATTTATTAGTTGGTAATGCTATTCAAACGATGATAAATACTATAGTTATTAAAATCAAGATTGCCATAGTTAACGCAAAAGCAAAAACATTGGTATTTTTTGAATTTTTGATTGATTTAATAATCAAAATAACAGCGCATAATGTTGCAAAAATTAAAGTTATAAAAGTAAAAGCAATCGCGGTTGAACCTAAATTAAAGTAATCGGTAGTTTTAGTTCCCATATCTTTAGCAGAATCATGTGTTTCTTTGTAAAAGTGGTCGTAGCTTTCGTCTTTATTTTTGTATTTCCATGGGAACAATGCTGAATAAAACATTGTTGCGCATAATATATTTTCGCTTTTCTTGAATTTACCGCTTATAATATCGTTCCATAAATCGCTAAAAGAAGATTTAGAAATTGATTGCGATAAGTTATAAGCAACAATTGACATAATGCAACTAAAAACTAAAAATAATGTGAAAGTTATTAACATAAAACTAGAAATAACTTTAGTATCAAAAATAAATTTTTTAGCTTTTTGTGAAGCTTGCGAAGTATTAGCCATATTTTCCTCCTTAATATAATTTAAATTGTATAGCGAGAAAATTAAAAGTAAATAAAAACACCTACTCACGTAAGTGTTCTAGCATTTATAAGCCACGTTTTGTACCTTTACAGGTGCCAACAATTTATCTAATTGCTCTAAACAATTCTCCTATTAGATTCAGTTTTCCTCTAAGAGTTCCCCTACCGAAATTTGGGTTTCTAGCTCATGGAGTTTACCGCGTTTCACATTTCTCGTCTCTGTGGCACTAGTCGTCTAAGCCAGAGTTTTTTGGACTCTGCATGAACACTACAACCATCACAGGTTGTGCTAGCGTGGACTTTCCTCTACATTTCTGCAGCTGTTGGCCGATGCTTAGAATATTATAATAGTTTAATTAAATTTACAAAATTTAAATAAAGCTAAATGGTTGTTAAAATGTATTATCCTAACGATGGATAAAATATTTAATTAAAAATCTTTCAAAACCTAAAGAGGCATCAACTTTTCCATCTTTAATATCAACGTCTAATGTGCCTAATGATTTGATCATGTTTTTAATTTTATTAATACCGTATTTAGTTAAAAGCAAAGACACTTTTTTTACTCTGTAATTATTTAATTTTAAATCGTGAGCTAAATCATCTAATGTTTTATTACTATTTTTATAGCCATATATTTGATTAGCTAAAATTAATAGTTGGCTAACTTGGCCAATTAGAACTGAAATGTCAACTCCTTCTGCTATTTTTTCTTTGTATTTTTTATAAATAATTTCAAAATCATTGCTTTCAAAACTATTAGCAAACCCAAAAGTGTCTTCAGTGTAGATGTCTTCAACACTATTATTAATCATCATTTCATTGATATTGTTATTTTCATGAATTAGTTTTTGTATTTCTAAATCTAATAAAAATAAATCATTTGGAATCTTTTTTAATAATGCTAATGTAGCTTGAAAATCAATAGTTCCGCCATATTTAGTTACCATTTGATTAACTATTTTAACTAAACTATTTTCATCGACATTTGCAGCATAAATTCTTTTACATTTACTTGCCATTTCATTCAATAAAAAGACTGTAAAAAGGTTATTAGGTATTTCTTTTTCATTATTGATATTATCGTTAACAAAAACAATTTCATCATTTTGATTATTTCTAATAGTTTTAATTAATTCTTTAGCTCAAGGCTCTTCATCTTTAGTTATTTTATTTTCTAAATAAGCTAAATCATTAATAACTAGAATTCTTTTATTATTAAACAAATCATTGCCAGAAATTAGATCAATTAATTCTTGAATACCATGTTCATCATCATAATAAAAACCAACTAAAGAACTATCTTTAGCTTGTGCTTGAATTTCATTCAATTGTTGCTTAATGAAATATTTTTCATTGCCATAGATAAAATACATATCTATATTATAAACGACTAAAAAATATTTAATTTTTGAATAGTGATTTTAATTCAAGATCTTTAGCAATAATTTTTTCTTTTATTTTTTTATAAAGAATTCTTGATTCTTGAAACATAGTTCTCAAAGTTTTTAGCTTTCTATTTAAATCTAATCTAACTTCATCGTTTTTATCATTAGTTTTAAAATCTATTTCAACATAAAAACGGTGGACTAGCTGATTTCTAAGTGAACTAAAATTATCTAAAGAGCTTTCGATACTTTCGTTAAAGATATTTAGTCTATCTAGACGTTTGCAGTTTTCGCCTAAGGTGATGTTATCGTTAGTACTTAAAATATAATCCATGTATTTTGTAGCTTGTTCGTAAGTCTTTATTTTCCTTGTTTCTTTTTCATTCTTATCTTTTATTTTTTCAATTGTATCTTGTAAAGCAATAAGATATTTTATGCGATATTCAAGCTTTTGTATTGAATGTATAACTTCGCCTGTGGTATAGTGCAATTCGCTCATTAATTCTTTAATTTCAGGGTCATTGTATTTAT
>CAMQBE010000089.1 GCA_946998935.1 uncultured Mycoplasma sp.
TTCATAATCAACCAATGCTTTCTCTTTCTAAAGCTTATAGCTATGATGAAATAGTTCATTATATTGAAACTCTAGAAAAGAAAGTTCCCCTTGAAGATATTAATTTTAGTATTGAACCTAAAATTGATGGCTTATCAATTTCTTTACATTACCAAAATGGTTTTTTAGTTCAAGCTTTAACTCGGGGTAATGGAATTGAAGGTGAAGACGTAACTGAAAATGTTTATACTATTTCAGTAATTCCAAAAATAATTAATTATTCTAAAGATTTAGAAGTTAGGGGCGAAGTTTATTTACCTAAAGATAACTTCAATAGAATTAATCAAGAATTATTAAATCGTGGTGAAAAAGAGTTCGCTAATCCTAGAAATGCAGCTAGTGGTACTTTGAGACAATTAGATCAAAATATTGTTAAATCTCGTGGTTTATCTGCTCTATTATATGAATTAGTTGATCCTGAAAAGCATAATATTAAAACACAAGAGGAGGCTATTAATTTTATGAAAAATCTTGGCATTCCTACTAATCCTTTTCATAAAATAGTTGAAATAGAAGATTTAGAAGAAGAAATAGAAAACTTTGCCGAAGTTAAAAATACTTTTCCTTATGATGCTGACGGTTTAGTTATTAAACTAAACAATTTAAAATATTGGAAACCATTAGGCAAGACTGCAAAGTTCCCACGTCATTCAATAGCCTTTAAATATGAAGTTGAAAGTGCAATATCAACAATAACTGCTATTAAAACTACTGTTGGACGTACAGGTAAAATAACTTATGTTGCTTCATTAGAACCGGTTGAATTGAATCAAACAATCGTTAAAGCAGCTACTTTGCATAATTATAATTTCATAAAAAGCTTGAATATAAACATAGGTGATAAAGTCAAAATTGTTAAAGCTGGTGAAATAATACCTAAGGTTCTGGAAAATGTAAGTGGAAAAAATTCCACAAATTATCGAAAAGCAACAGAATGTCCTTCATGCCATTCCAAGCTAGTTGAATACGAAGATAATGTTGATCAATTCTGCATAAATGGAAATTGTGAAGATAAAATTGTTAATAATATTTATCATTTTGCAAGTCGCGAATCATTAAACATTGTTGGTCTAGGTTTAACTACTTGCTATGATTTATACCACGCTAATTTACTAAAAAGTATCTATGATATTTTCTCATTAAAAGACCATAAAGAAGCAATTAAGAAGCTTCCAAGATATGGTGAATTAAAGGTAAATAATTTATTAAAAAACATTGAAAAATCAAAAGAATTGCCTTTTAATAAAGTTATTTTTGCTTTAGGCATAAAACATTTAGGAGCCCGTGCTGCTAAACTAATTTCGCGCCAATATACCTGCTTTATAGATATATTGGGCGATTATGAACTTTTTAAAATTCAAACAATTCCTAATATAGGCCCTAAAATTATTGAAAGTTTTGCTGAGTTCTTAAAAGAACAAGAAAATAGAAAATTATTAGAGTTTTTAGATAATACTTTTGAATATCAAAAAGCTAAAGTTTCTAATAGTACAAAATTAGATAATTTAACTTTTGTTATTACTGGCAAATTAAGCCTACCACGTGAATATTATCAAGAATTAATTGAAATAAATGGCGGTAAAGTATCTTCAAGTGTTTCTTCAAAAACATCATATTTATTAATGGGCGAAGATGCTGGTTCTAAATTTGATAAAGCTCAAGAATTAAAAATAAAAATCATTAACGAGCAAGAGTTTAACAATCTTATTAAATAGTTTTTTGCTTTTATATTAAAATACAAATATCGTTTTTATGAAAGGAAGCATATATGAAGAAACTATTAATTTTAGGTAATTTCAAAATGAACAAAACATTTTTGGAAACCTTACAATATTTAGAACAATTTAACAAAATTTATAAAAAAGCATTAAAAGCTGAAGCTAAAGAAGCTTTAAAAGAAAATATCTATGGTATTGCTTATCCTTTTACAAATATAGCTGCAAGCGTAATTGTAAAAAATAAAGATTTAAAAGTCTGTGCGCAAGATGTTTCAGATCATGAAGAAGGAGCTTTTACGGGCGAAATATCAGCAAGAATGCTTAAAGATTTAGATGTATCTTATTGTTTGGTAGGGCATGCAGAAAGAAGAAAATTGCACCATGATACAAATCAACAACTCAATTTAAAAGTAAGAATGCTTTTAGAACAAGGTATTACTCCTGTAGTTTGTTTAGGTGAAACACTAGAACAACGTCAAGCTGGTAAATCTCGTGAAGTTGTTGAAAAACAATTACACGAAATACTTGAAGGTGTTGAACCTACAAAAGTAGTTATAGGTTATGAACCTATTTGGGCTATTGGTAAAGGTGGCCCTGCTACTGCAAAAGATATTAATGAAATGTGTTTCCATATCCATGATATTTTAAATGCTGATGTAACTGTGCTTTATGGTGGTGGTGTAAATCATAATAATGTGGAAGAAATTGCTAAATTAGAACATGTTGATGGTTTCCTTTTAGGTGGAGCTTCATTAGATCCTGAAGAGTTTCTCAAATTAATTTCAACTCACGTAGAAAAATAATTTCCGTGAGTTTTATTTTTTTAACTTAAATAGTTAGCCTCTTTAATTATGATTCATTTATAATTTAATTATCTATATTAAAATGATTGGAGTTACTATGAAAAAAAGTATTGATGATTTAGTTTTGAAGAATAAAAAAGTTCTTATTAGAGTTGATTTTAATGTGCCTCTTAAAGACAACATTATTACTTCAAATAAAAGAATAGTTGCTGCTTTACCTACTATTCAAAAAGTAATTGATGAAGGTGGAAAAGTAATTTTATTCTCTCATTTAGGAAGAGTTAAAAAAGATGAAGACAAAGCTGTTTTAAGTTTATTTCCGGTTTCAGTTGAATTAGCAAGATTATTAAAAAGACCTGTTTTATTTGTTGATTCAACTCGTGGTGCTGAATTAGAAAAAGCAATTAACAATATGAAAAAAGGCGATGTTATTTTAGTCCAAAATACCCGTTATGAAGACTTAAACGACAAAGCTGAAAGTGGCAATAATCCAGTTTTAGGTGCTTATTGAGCTAAACTTGGTGATGTATTTATTAATGATGCTTTTGGTACAGCTCATCGTGCGCATGCTTCTAATGTTGGTATTGCACAAAACATTTCTGAATCTGCTTTAGGTTACTTAATGGAACAAGAAGTTAGAGGGCTTTCAAAAGCAACAGTTAATCCAAAACATCCTTATGTTGCAATTATTGGCGGAGCAAAAGTTAGTGACAAAATTAAAGTATTAGAAAACTTAATACCACTTGTAGACAAAATGCTTA
>CAMQBE010000090.1 GCA_946998935.1 uncultured Mycoplasma sp.
CTTTCATGGCAGCAATTTGTTCATGAACTTCAGGCGGAGTTTTTGCTCTACCTGCTTTATAATCTTCAAATTCTTCTTTTCTTTTAGTTTTACCATGAGCATCAAAAGCTATAAATAAGTGTGTTGGTTTGATTTCTTCTACCATTTTTATTAATGTCATTAAAAAGACATGAATACCGTTAGTAGTTACACCATTAGGACCTTTCATTAAATCAAGATTATTTGGATTATATGAAGCTCAAAATGATGAAAACATTAAGTAGTTACCATCAATTAAAAGAAACTTTCTATCATTGTTTAACATTATTTGATTACCTTTCAAGATAATAAAGCTAATTTGTGATTTCTATAACAAATATTAGCTTCAACTATTTGGCCTCTAGTTAAAGGTATATTAGCACTATATGTACTTTTGTTTACAAAGAAAGTTTCTAATTTTGAGCTATCTCTTAATTCAAGAATAATATATTCTTTACCTCTAGGTTCTCTAATATCAACTACTTCAACTGGCACTAGCGTACTAATGCGAAGTTTTTTAATATCGTTCATTTTATGTTGATATTTGCTTTCATATGCACTTGTTGCAAAAGCATTATATAAATTACCTAATAAGCTTTGTTCATTGAACATTTCCATTTCAATATCACGTTCAATATTTTGATCTAAAGGCATGTTTAAGTATCCAAGCTTTTCAATATCTTTTATAGCTTCTTTATAGCTTTTGTAGTTAGCTAAAACATTATAAATATCTTTAATTTGTTTATCAGCAGCTAAGATAAATTTCATATAACCAAAGTCTCTAAAAACATTGGCTTT
Organism: uncultured Mycoplasma sp.; assembly: GCA_946998935.1. Taxonomy (GTDB): domain Bacteria; phylum Bacillota_I; class Bacilli_A; order Mycoplasmatales; family Metamycoplasmataceae; genus Mycoplasmopsis. Next base: position 817 of record CAMQBE010000090.1, read on the forward strand.
AATTAACGTTTCCATAGCTGCATCTTTAATACCTGCAAAACGTAAACGCAGCATAGTATCAATTAAGTTTTTCTTATAAGGGCCATTATCATGTAAATCAGCCATAATTTTATTTACGCCTTCATTACCAAAACCTTTAATCAATTCAAAAGGCAAATAAAGAGCATCATCTAGTATTCTACATACTGAATAAGAATACAAAATATTAGGTGAATATATAGGAATACCTACTTCTTTTATTTCATTAATATAACGATTAATGGTGTCTTGAGCTCCAGCTGAAGAAGAGATTAAAGAGGCATAATAAAGCAACGAATATCTTGCTTTATAATAAGCCATTTTCATTGTTAAATAAGCATAACAAACTGCGTGACTTTTGTTGAAGCCGTAGCTAGCAAATTTTTCAATATTGTTATATATTTCATTAAGCTTTTTGATTTCTAAGCCTTTTTTATAGCCACCTGCGTAAAATAACTCACGATATTTTTCAATTTGGTCTTCTTTCTTTTTACTTATAGCACGGCGCAAAAAGTCAGCTTGGGCAAATGACATTTGGCCAACAGATTGAGCTAGTTGCATAATTTGTTCTTGATAAACAATAATGCCATAGGTTGGTGCAACAATAGCATCATATTCAGGCAAAACATGAGGTATTAACTTAGGATTTCTTTTATTTTTACCATATTCATCAATAAAGGCTAATGGGCCAGGTCTAAAAAGCGAAATGATAGCATATAAATCATCAAAAGAGTTAAGACCAACTTTTTGAACGGTTCTTTTCATACCACCAGATTCAAGTTGGAAAATACCTTCGGTATAACCGTTATTTAACATCATTAAAGAAGTTGGATCAGATAATTCATTTGGATTCTTTTCAACAAGATAATCAAAACGTTGATTTTCAGGTAAAAGCTTTTCAATATTTTTAATTTCAGTTAAAGTTTTTAAACCAAGTAAATCGATTTTTATTAAACCAAAATCCTCGAGATAATTCATAGGCACTTGAACTTGTTGATAATCTCCATCATTAGACATACATGTAGGTACTACTGAGCTTAAAGCCTTATTGCAAATTAAAAACCCTGCAGCATGATAGCCTTGTTGACGCGGCAAGCCTTCAATTTTTAAAGCATTTTCATATAAACCAGGATACTTATCTACATCTGTTCTAAATTCAATATTAGCTTTGTATGATTCTTTTAAGCTTAAAGTACTATCTAAAGATTTAGATATCCTATTTACATCAACACTTGATAAACCTAGAATTCTACCTACGTCACGGACAGCCATTTTGGCACCAATAGTTTGAAAAGTTGAAATTAAAGCTGTATGGTCTGCACCATATTTTTTAGTTAAATAATCAAAAACTTCCATACGTCTATCATCTTGAATATCAATGTCAATATCAGGTCAAGATACACGTTCTGGATTTAAAAATCTTTCAAAAAGCAAACCATATCTTAGTGGATTGATAGTTGTGATATTTAATAAATATGAAACTAGAGAACCAGCAGCTGAACCACGACCAGGACCTATTGAAATATCTTTACTTTTAGCTCAATTAATTAAATCTTGAATAATTAAAAAGTAATTTATAAAACCTAGTTTTTTAATAATTTCAATTTCATAAGTTAAGCGTTTTTGATAATCTGGATAAGGGGCTAAATCTTTTTGATGTTTCTCAACACCTTTTTTAATAAAGTCTAAAAATACCTTTTCATTAGTTTTTTCATCGTTATTATTGTATGAAGCTAAAAGCATCTCTTTAGTAGGAAAAGCAACATTGCAATCATCAATAATTTTGTTAATTCTAGTAATAAAAATAGGATCTATACCAACATCTTGAAAGTAATCTAAATATTCTTTTGTTTCTTCTAAATTATTTAATTTTTGCAAAATATTTAGTGTTTTTTGGTCATTTTTATAAAAGACGCGATTTTCCCGATATATCAATGAATTAGAGAAATTGGTATCATTTGAGTTAATAAAATAATTACCTCATACGCTATATTTGTTATCATTAGTTTGAGCAAAATATCCATAACGTGGATGGTCTAAAATATAAAGATTTTTATCTTTTATTTCATCCATTTTAATTTCTTTATTTTGGCTCTTTTTAAGAATTAATTGATTAATTTTAATAAAACCTTGATAGTTTCTTGCAAGTAAAATAAAGCGATATTTTTCTACATCTAAATCAACTCCAAGAATTGCTTTTAAACCGTGTTCTTGGCAAGATTTTAATAATGGTCCTAGACCAAACATATTGTTTCTATCGCTTAAAACAACAGCTTTTAAACCGTGTTCTTTAGATTGTTGAACTAACTCTTCAATCTTAATTAAAGAGTCTAAAAAAGTGTATTCACTTATGTTGTATAAATTATGGTATTTTTGCATAACTTAATTATATTAAGTAAGTATTTTTTTGACCATAATTAATTCTAAAAATAAATGTTTTTTCGTTCTTGTTATTTATATTTGTATTCATAAGTCGTATAAAT
>CAMQBE010000091.1 GCA_946998935.1 uncultured Mycoplasma sp.
TGAAGATAGCCTTAAAGAATACGATGTTAAATGAAATAAAGCTAAAGAAAATCTAGAAAATAAAATTAATGAAGTCCAAGGTTCAATTAATAGTCTTGTTTATCCATATAAAGGCCGAGTTTCTTCTTTATTAACTACTATTGGTACTGATTTAGATAAATACAATTTAACTACTTTACAAGACTACTATAATCAACTCCAATCTAAATATGAAGAGGCTGTACAAAAAAGTGGAGCAAAAGCCGAAAATCTTAAAATTTTCAATGATAAAGTAAAAGAACTTAATAACAAAATAACTGAATGCAATGATAATGATGCACCTGATTATGCTAATACTTTAGTGGCAAACGAAACAGTTAAAAATTTACTTGAAAAAGCTAAACAAGCTGCAACTAGTGCTAGTGCTACAGCTACTGATATTCAAAACCAAAGCAATGAAATTGATAAATTAATTAAGGCTATTAAAGACCAATATGATAAAAACTTAGCAATAGCTATAGCTAATTTACAACAAGCTAACAGTGATTTATTAGTTTCAAGAACTAAATTAACAACCGATTATGCAACTAGAATTAATGGCGCTATAAGCGCAAATGATTTAACTAATAGCGATATTAATAATCATTCTTCACTTTATTATGAAACATACACTTTAGTAGGAGATAATAGCAATAAACACAATCCAACCACAGCTATGAGCGTTAAAAATTTAAATAACAAAATAATGGATGTTAACAGTGAAAAAAATAAACTTGATAGCATATATCAAACACAAGTTGATGTTGATAAGAAATATCAACAATTATTTAATGATTTACAAACTAAAACAAATACTTTAGAAACTAAAATAAATACAAATAATTTAAATACAATTAATCAAATATCATTAGCTTTAAATGAATTAAAAACCATTCTTTCAAATATTTTATCAATAGGAAATATTACTAAATCAAGTGGCGAAAATGAACTAAAGGATAAATATGATGATGCATTAAAGAAATATAATCTTTTAGTTCAAACCTGCGATGAACAAATCACTAATGACAAAAACATTCTTGGAGACTTAATACAAAAATTAAACGCCAAAAATAATTTTGTTACTACTAACAATAGCACCTTAAAGGATATTAAGAATGCTAATGGTTTAAAGGACTTTGATTCTAACTTTGCAACTTTTAAAAATGATTACAATAATTCTACCAACCATGCTAAATTACAAGAAGATATAACAAAAGCTAAAAATTATTTAACAGCCTTTGAAACAGAAATATCTAAAGTTGAAAAATCTTTATTAAATAACTTAAAACAAGCTTTAAATGATTATCAAAGTTTTGTTGACGACACAACTCAAACAAAAATTAATAATCCTAAATTATCTGATGTTAAAGATGCTATTTTAAAGAATTTAAATGATAAATTAGAAGAAATTTTAGTACCTGCTAAAAGTGTTAAAACAGAAAATGACGTTGATACTAATGGTCCAGACGTAATCGAAAGTTATATTAATAAAATTAATGCAGCACTAGTTGAAGCTAACAATGAAGTACAAAACGATTTAGCTTTAATACCACCAAAAATTAGTCAATTAAATGTTGCTAGAAATACTCTTAGCGATTTAGTTAAATATATCGAAGAAAATAATAATTCAAATACAAGCGCCGATTTAACTGCCGCTAAAGAATTATTAACCAACACAGAAGAAAATGCTTTAATAAACAAGAACTTAAGTCAAATTAATGAATACTTAGATCAAAGTTCAAAATTAATTGATGCTTTGAATAAAGAAAAAGAAGCATTAATAAATAATGCCAAAAATGGTTTAGCAAAAGCTATTGATGTAGCTACAAAAATTATTATTGACTTAGGCAATAGTGCAGACAATGGATATAAGGACCTTTGCGATAATCTTAAAGATGCTTTGAATAGAGCTAAAGCAGTTTATGACAATAATACTTTAACACCTAACGATTATAAAAATGCTCGTAGCGATCTTGATAGTATGTGTTCATACACCACTGATAATGCGGACCAATTAAGAAAAGAACAAAATAACAAAATTGGTGAATTACTAAATAATCTTAAAGCACCTAATAGTGCTAAAACTGTTATCACAGCTATAGCTGATGAAAGCAAAAAATATGGTGATTTAAATAACACTCATAGTAATGATACCGAATATAAAAACTCAGCTGCCATAATAGCTGAAGGCGAAAACAAAAAAGATTTCAAAGACTATGTTATTGGTACGGCACCTGATACACCAAAAGATTTATCTGTAATTGTTAAAAAACTTGAAGAACTTCAAGCATACTTTAATAGTCTTAAAAGCTTTTATGATGATTCATGAAACAAAGCAAAAAGTAATTATTTAACTTCTTTAAGCACAATCAAAAAAGATTTAGAAACTATTAAAAATAGTTCAACAGAAAATGACGATAAATACAACGTTATAGAGCAAAAAGTAAATAGCATAACTGTTAATGATGAAAGTTCATTGAAAGCTTATGAAGAGGCAAACAAGACTTTAGTTTCTGCAAGCACAGATTTGCAAAATTACAAAAATGAATTAAATGATACCTATACAAGCATTAATAAAATATATGAAAATATTAAAAAACTTATTGCTACTTTAACTGCCGAAGATACATTAGCAAGTGATTTATTAAAAGCACTAAATGATGAATTAAATTCTGAAAATATTAACGATACTTCCGTTAATGAAAATGCAACCCAAAATAAATTAGAAAAATTAGTAATTGCTAAGACTTTTGAAGCTAAATTGCAAAACATCCTTGATAAACATATAAAAACTTATTGAAATAAAATTGATAGTAAACTTCAAAGTCTTCAAGATAGTCTCAAATCAAATAATGTTTCAAATCTTGGAGCAAAAACTATTATTGATGAATTAAATAACACTACAAAATATGCTGGTATTTATACCGATGAATTGAACGAATTAACTGCAAGAGTCAACTCAGAAAATGATAAAGAGTTGAAGCTTAAAAAAAGCCTAAATCAAAATCAAAACATTAACCTTCTTTCTGGTGGAATAAGCTTAAAATCATTAGAAGCCAAAGAAAATGATGTTAACACTTTAAATCAAAGTGCTAACGATCTCAAAATAAAAATTGAAGGAACATGAAATGAAGCTTATGCAAGTGCAAATGCAGCATTGCAAAAATTAAAAGATAGTAAAGAAAAATGATCAAAAGGCATTTTATATGAACCAGCTTTAGGCACGGATGCTCAAAAGATTATTGATAAATATACTTCTAATCCTAACG
>CAMQBE010000092.1 GCA_946998935.1 uncultured Mycoplasma sp.
AGTTTCACAGTTTAATTCAATCATGATAGCTTTTTTTTCGTCGCCAGCAATAGCTAAAATACCTTCAGCTGAAATTCTACCTGCTTTTTTAGCAGCTTTGATTTTACCATTTGATTTTAATCAAGTGATAGCTTTGTCAATATCTCAATTGCTTGCTTCTAAAGCATTTTTACAATCAACCATACCACCATTGGTACGTTCACGTAATTCTTTAATTAATGCGATTTTTTCCATTGTTATTATTCTCCTTTAGTTTCAACTTTAACTTCTTGACTTTGAGCTTGGTCATTGTTTCTTGGAGTTCTTACAAATGGTTTTCTTGGGCCATTAAAATGTTGTCTGTTATTAAAATGTCTATTACCTTCGTGATTTTCATTTTTGTTTTCAGGTAAAACAATTTTGTCATCAGGTTGGTAAGCAAATTTAGCTTTTCCGCCACGAGCTACAGCAATAGCGTCAGCTAAAATAGTAATAATTAAAGCAATACTTTTTGCTGAATCATCGTTAGCTGGAATACCAAAGTCTACTAAATCTGGATCTGAGTTTGAGTCAAGAATACCAATGATTTTTACGCCTTTAGCTCTAGCTTCGCGAATAGCTTGTGCATCTTTGTTAGGGTCTACAACTATCATGAATGTTGGTAAACCGTTCATGGTTCTAGTACCTTCAAAGTTTTTGTGTAATTTATCCAATTTCTTTTGGAATAAAAGACCTTCTTTTTTGGTGTAACCTTCATAGTTTTTAGCAGCCATTTTTTCTAATTGTTCCATGGTTTTAATTCTGCTAAATACTGTTGAATAGTTTGTAAATGTCCCACCGATTCAACGTTCGGTAACAAAATAACTATTTGTTCTTAAAGCGTTATCTTTAATTGTTTCACGAGCTTGTTTTTTGGTTCCTAAGAATAAAACTGTAGCGCGTGGGTTTTTAGCGATGAATTTGCTTAAAAGGTTGTAAGCAAATTCCAAACGTTGTTGTGTAATGTTAGTGTTAATGATATAAATACCACGTTTTGGTTGGTTATACAAGAAATCCTTCATCTTAGGGTTTCACATACTTGCACGGTGTCCAAAATATGTACCAGCTTCTAAAAGCTTGTCTTTTGAGACAATAGGTTGTTTCTTTTCATTATTAACTTTAACTTCTTTAGTTTCTTTTGAAGCTTCTACTTTAACTTCTTCTTTTGTAGCTTTTGCTTCTTTAGCAACTTTAGCTACTTTTTTTGTTTGTTTTTCTTCCATTTTAAAAATAAAATCCTTTGTTTGTTTTTCTTCCTATTATTTCGAACATTGGCACTTTTCCTCAAAGCACACCCAATGAATTCATAATAGTGCTTTTGATATGCAAGCATATCTTTTAATTTTGAATTAATTAAAATTCTATTTTATTTTACCATAGCCTCTTAAATATATAAATATTTATTTAATTTAATGCTAAGCAATCAAAAAATACCCATAAAAGGGTACTTTATGATTATTAAACAAATTGTTCGGGGTTTCTATTTGGATCATTAACATTATTATAAATATCTTCGCAAATACCAACATCAAGTGTAATGTGTGATCCGCCTTGGTCTTGTGTGAATCTATCGGGTTTGTAATTGTGTAGTGTTTTATTTGGATTTGAATATATATCATTTAATTTTTGAATTTCAACATTTATCTTATTGTTTATATCGTTTAAATCAATATTTGTTGCATTGCCATTAAGAGTATTATAGTATCCAGTTAAAGTATTCTTAATACTATCTGTTTTAGTGACTATATCAAATAAATCTTTTCCATAGTTCACTCCTCCTATACTTCTATAGTAGAATAAATAGTCATATAATAATATAAAGTTAATATCAAAGTATTTGGCGTAACCTTTATTTCAATTTTTATAAATTAATCATTGAATAACGTTTTTCATCTTATTTCTATCATTGCTATTTTCTAGTCTATGGAATTGAAGCTTGAACATGTTATATTCATCACCTTTTTTACCATCATTAGTTAAGATATATGGAGATGCTAAAGCAGTCATATGTGATAAGTTATGGTTATCAATAATAAGTTTTAAATGTTGGTCTTTGTGTGAAGCACTTCTTGAATATCAACTATTATCCACATCATCTGTAGGCGCAATAGTTTCCTTAATTTTTCATCTTATGATATTAATAGGTAAATGAACAGTGACATTCATTTCTGTTTGAGCTCCAAAAACATTTTGGTCAGGCATTAAAGGAATGTATTTTTGGAACATGAATTTAATATCATTAGGCAATTCAACTTTTTTGAAGTTGAATTTTTGGCCTCAATATTCAACGTTAGCTTTATTATTTCAGTCAAAAGCAATAGTTTTAATATCAACATCATTTGCGCTCTTATTATGTTCTTCGATCATATGTAATGTTCTTAAATATTTAAGAGGCTCAAAGGCAAGAGTTTTAGTTTCTTTATCGTAGAATCTATCTCAAATATTAAACTTATTTGAAACAAAGGCAAATTGATCTGCTTTTGAGTTTAGAAAATCATAAACTAGATCTGCAAATGGACGCATGATGTAGAAAGTTCTTTTATCAGGATTACTATTTCAATTAGCGTATTTAGTATAGTCGTACTTTTGATTTTGCGCAGGTGTGTTAGCAGCGTCTCTTAATAAGTATCAATTGCTACTATTAAAGTTTGTATAATGCATTACGCCATCTTCACCTGAAGGATGATACATCATAAATGGAGTAGTCTTAAATTCTGATGGCATATTTGGATCACTATAATCATAGAATTTGTTACGTAAAGTTTTATCAGCGCCAAAACCATCATCATTTCCAAGATCTTTTGCATTTCTATATTTAACGCAAGCATTGGCTATGTAATTAGCTAATAAAGCATCTTTAATATTGAAGTCTTTTTGGCTGTTAATTCAGTTATAGACTGTCTTAATTGAGACATATTTTTGAATGCTTTGGTTATAAAGCATTTCTTTTTCTTGTGCTGTGCTTCCAGTACCATTTAAATTGTATAATTCGGCAATGTATGAAGTCTTATTTACAAAGTCATAAATTTTGTCTTTATTATCTGCTAGCAAGCTATTTTGGTTAAAACTACCGCCATCAACTTTTTCATTAAAGTATTTAACAAGCATGTCATTATATTTATCCACTTCGCGATTAGTAATAATAGGTTTAATTTCTTCAAGAGCTTTCTTATTGCCCCTATTATTGTTGTCAATTAGCAAGTCATATATCTCATTAGTTTTATACATATTTTCTTGTGT
>CAMQBE010000093.1 GCA_946998935.1 uncultured Mycoplasma sp.
GATTTAATTAAATCATCACCTAAAATAACAGCAAAGGGTTCATTTTTAATAAAATCTTTAGCACAAGCTAAGGCATGCCCTAACCCGTGTTGTTGTTTTTGAATAACAACTTTAATATATTTTTTTCTATTAGTTTGTTTAACTTTAGTTAATAATTCTGTTTTATTTTTTGAAGCTAATTCAGCTTCTAAATCTTTATCGACTTTAAAATAGTTTAATAAATTCTTTTTTCTATCGCTAACTATAATTAAAACTTCTTCAATACCTGAATCTAATGCTTCATCAACTAAATAATCAATGGCTGGACGATTTAGAACAGGAATTAATTCTTTATGAATAATTTTAGTTACTGGTAAAAATCTTGTTCCTCAACCTGCAGCAGGAATAATTAACTTCCTAATTTTTTTGATTTCTTGTTTTTTCATACCTAAAATGATAAAGCAAGAAACCAAAAGCAAAAGAAAAATCACATATGTAATTCTCTAATTTATATCATTAGGATCTAACATTAGATCAACATAAATAGGACAATGGTCGGTTATACATCAACGAATATATTCATTTTCATAATCCATACCATTTGAAAAGTATTTATCAACATACTCTTTTCATTTTGTTTGAGAATTAATGCCATCAAGAATATTATCATTTGGAAAATTATATAAAGGATATTTATTAGCATTTTCTGCTTTTAAAGAACCTTTATAAAAAATCTTATCGTAAGGGTTTGAATATGCACCTCATCTAGTACTCAAAGTAGTTTTATTGGCATGAGTATCAGCTAACAAAGATTTATATTTTGGAAACATATTTTTAAAAGCAACAGCTTCATTTTGAAACTTGATGTTTGTATCACCCATATAAATTAATTCGTCATTATCACCATCTTTTTCGTCAAACCAATTCATAGCATTTATTAAATTATAAGCTTCATCTGCTTCTTGAGCACCTTGGCCTGAAATAGCCGAATCATTTTCTTCAACGTATCCATAAATAGTATTCTTTTTTATTTTGTTATTACTATTTCATTGTTTATTGCCCGGACTATCAAAATGATTAATAACAAAAGTAAAATCATTTTTTATCGAACCTTTAGTTTCAAAGCAAACCCCAAAAGGAGGTCTTATGAAGCCAATTTTAGGATTAGTTTGTTCTTTTGCTTCAAAATTAGAATTATCATAAACCAACCAATTACTTTTTTTATCTTCAAATAGTTTTAAGTCCAAAAGAGCTTTCTTATAGACAAATCCGGCAAATTCATGAGCTCAACTACCGTATGACATAATTGGGTTATTTTCTTTTTTATCGCAAACAACATAATCTCATTGCGAAGATGGATCAATAGAATTTAATTGATCCTTTAATTCTATTATTGCATCTTTGTCAACTAGTTCAATTATTCCTTGAACATCAACTTTTAGATAATTTATTACAGCAGCTAAAGCATTAGCTTTGACGTTATGAACAAACGTTTGATTGGCCTCATCTTTATATATTGCGAACGAATTTTTATTGTACATAAAATGTTCCATATTTCAAGTGCCTAATCTAACTTTTGAAATATTTGGATTTATAGGATTAGGAGTAACTGGCTTTTTAAAACCATCTAAATAATAGGTATAAAAGTAATCTTTAGATAAATAATTTAAAGCGACTTTTATTGCTAATTCTGTGTCTTTATTGCCTTTATCTACTGAAACAATTTTAACTTTTACATAGTTATCTACTTGGCTTTTATCAATTTTTAATAAACTAATATCTAGATTTTTATTAGCATAATAACTCTCTTTATTATCCATATCTATTTTTAATTTATTGAATTGATTTTGCAATGATTCTAAATTGTTAATAGTATAAAAATAATCCTTACTTTTAATATTATTATCAACAAAGTTATAATTAAAAGTTAATCTTTTATTATCTATGTCAATACTTAAATTATTAATCTCAACCTTGTAATTGTATTTAAGATTTTGATATTGTATATTTCCTTTAGTGATAGCTTCAAGATATTTTTCATCACTGCTAAAAGTTATATTTTGACTTTCTTTATCAAAATTATTTTTATTATCTACTATACATGAACTTGAAATGAAAGAAAAAGCACAGCTTAAAACTGTTGGAATTGTTAGAAACAATTTCGTGCTTAACTTATATTCCATAACTAAATTATATTCTATATAAATTGAAAAGCTCTGTTTTGCTTTCTAAAAACTCTTTGTGTTCTAAATACGCTAACAAAAACATAAAATGTTAGTGCAACACAAACACAAGAAAAATATGCCAAAAGTTATAATTTTGTCTTTTTTTAAGTCTAAACCACAAAAATATAGAAAAAAAGTAGTGAAAATTAAGGAGGTACCAATAATTCCAATAATAAGCAAAGATTTTAAAAATCAAAACTAAAATTAATGTTCGTGCTACACTTAAAATAATATAAAATATAAGTGTGGTGCAAACAATGAATATAACGAAAAATTATACAAAAATAATACAAGATTATTTAAAATCGTCAAATGGAACAATAACAAGCGAATACTGTAAGAAAAACCATATACCTTTTGTATATCTACATAGACTCACAAAAAGTGGTTACTTAGAAAGAATATCAAGAGGAGTATATACAAATAAGGATGGGGCTCCTGATTCTTACTATAAATTCCAACATAAATATAGTAAAGCTATATTTTCTGGAATATCCGCATTATTTATACTTGGGGTAACTGACGAAATTCCGACTATAGACGAAGTTACTGTATATAGAGGATATAAATTTAATAAGAAGCCAGAAAATACAATCATTAAATATGTAAGTAAAGATTATTATGACATGGGCATTATTGAAACAAGAACGATGTTCAACAATATAGTAAAAATTTATTGCTACGAAAAAATTGTCTGCGACCTATTATTAAGAAGGGATGAAATAGACTCTGAAATTTTTGTCAAAGCAATAAAGAGCTATCTAAAATATCCAAAAGGAAACGAATACTTACTTTTTAAATTAGCTTCTAAATTAAAAATCTTAGATAAAGTGAAGGAGGTTGTTGAATTAGCCTATGAAAAATAGCGAAATAGTTAAAATATGTAAGGAAGTTTCAAGCAGAAAAAATGCTAGGTTTGAATTTGTGTACAAAATATATTTTTTAGAAAATATCCTTTTGAATATATCCCAAAGCAAATATTCTGAAAACTTCATTTTAAAGGGCGGGGTATATCTTTCAAATATTTTTGGTTTAAACACTAGAAAGATCGG
>CAMQBE010000094.1 GCA_946998935.1 uncultured Mycoplasma sp.
ATTAAATTAAAATTAGAAATAAAAACATTTCTATCTGGAGTAAATAATATGAATATAACTGAAAAAAGAAGTAAGCTAGTTGCTACCATTGGGCCATCAAGTAATAAGCTTTCAATTTTACGTTCATTAGTTGAAGCTGGTGCAACTTGCATACGTGTAAACTTTAGCCACGGTGAAAGAGAAGAACAACTTAAAAAGTTTGCTTTAGCTAAAAGATTATCAAAATCTTTAGGTGTACCTATTTCAACTATGCTTGATACTAAAGGACCAGAAATACGTGTTGGCAAAATGAAAAATGGTGCTCAAAACATTGAAAGCCAACAAGATTTAAAGATTTGAACTAGTGATGATAAATATCATAATTTTGAAGGTACTAATAGCCAAATCACAGTTTCATATAACATGTCAAAAGACCTAAAAGTTGGCGATATTATTCTTTTTGATGATGGTAAATTAGTTTCATCTGTAACTCTTGTTGAAAAAGATTATGTAATGGCAAGAACAAGAAATAGCCACTTATTAAAAACTAACAAAAGAATTAATCTTCCAGGGGTAGATTTCAGCTTACCATTTTTAGCTCAAAAAGATATTGACGATATTAAAGCAGGTATAAAAGCAGGTGTTGATTATATTGCCGCAAGTTTTGTTAATAATGCAAATAATGTTAATGAATTAAGAAAACTTTTAAATGATAATGGTGGTTCTAAAGTTAAGATTATTTCAAAAATTGAAAGTACTTTAGGCGTAAAAAATATTGAAGAAATTATTGAGGCTAGTGATGGTATCATGGTTGCTCGTGGTGACTTAGGCCTTGAAATACCTTATTATGATGTACCTTATTTTGAAAAATTAATGGTTCGTAAATGCCGTGAAAAAGGTAAACCTATTATCGTTGCTACACAAATGCTTGATAGTATGGAAAATAGCCCTCAACCTACTCGTGCTGAAGTTACTGATGTTTTCTATGCAACTGAATTAGGAGCTGATGCAACTATGTTATCAGGTGAAAGCGCAAGTGGCCAATATCCTTTGGAAGCTGTTAAAGTTATGGCAAACATTAATAAGCGTGCTGAAAGAGAATTCTATAATAATAAAGATTACTATGATACTCAATTAGAAGAAATACGCCGTCATTCAGATCCTAAAGATAAAAGAGCAAGAATTGCTTTTGAAGTTGCTAATAGAACTCGTTATGGTGATTATAAATATGCAGTAGTTTTATCAAGAACTGGAAAATTATTAGATATGGTTGCTAAGTTCCGTCCTAATACTATGATTATAGGAATAGTTAATGATCCACAAATAATTAATTCTTTTGGCATTACTTCAAGTGTATGAGTTTCATTAGATTCAATTAAATTATTTGACAAAATTAAGAAAAATAAACGCAGTGCCATTAAAGCTCTTAAAGCTTTTAATGTTCAACCTGGCGATAGATTCTTAATTGTAGAAAATGAAAGCTTAAGCGATTTTGCTGCTTAATTTGATAAGACTTAGTTTAGTGCTAAGTTTTATTTTCATAAATTTATTGAACTATTTATTTTTATTAAAAATAGTATAAAAAAATTTTAACAAATTTAGCACTTTTGCTATTAGAGTGCTAAAAAATGTGGTAAGATTCATACATAAGATTAAAATACTTATACATACATATTATGAAAGGAAAATAAAATATGGCAAAAGAAGTTATTATTGGTATCGACTTAGGTACAACAAACTCTTGTGTATCTATTGTTGATAATGGAACTCCTGTTGTTCTTGAAAACTATAATGGTAAAAGAACAACACCTTCTGTAGTAAGTTTTAAAGATGGCGAAATCATCGTTGGTGATAATGCTAAAAACCAACTTGAAACCAACCCAGATACTATTGCAAGTATCAAACGTTTAATGGGTTCAACCCAAACTGTTAAAGCTAACGGAAGAACATACAAACCAGAAGAAATCTCAGCTATGATTCTTGAACACTTAAAGAAATATGCTGAAGATAAAGTTGGAAAGAAAATTGAAAAAGCTGTTATTACAGTTCCTGCATACTTTGACAATGCGCAACGTGAAGCAACTAAAGTTGCTGGTAAAATTGCTGGCTTAGACGTATTACGTATTATCAACGAACCTACAGCAGCTGCTATGGCATTTGGACTTGATAAAGTAGACAAGGAAATGAAAGTTCTTGTATTCGACCTTGGTGGTGGTACATTCGACGTTTCAATTCTAGATATTGACAATGACAAGGAAGCAGGTAAATCATTTGAAGTTCTTGCAACTTCTGGTGATAACCGTCTTGGTGGTGATGACTGAGATGCTGAAATTGTTAAATGATTAGTTGAAAAAATCAAGAAAGATCAAAAAGTAGACGTAACAGCAAACAAAATGGCAATGGCTCGTTTAAAGGCTGCTGCTGAAAAAGCTAAAATTGACTTATCATCATCATTAGTAGCTCACATTTCATTACCATTCTTAATTACTTCAGGCAATCAAGAACCTATTAACGTTGACGTTGAATTAAGACGTAGTGAATTTGAAAGAATGACTGCAAAACTTGTTGAAAGATGTCGTAAACCTATGGAAACAGCTTTACGTGATGCAAAGATGAAGATTTCAGATTTAGACGAAGTTTTACTTGTTGGTGGTTCAACACGTATCCCTGCAGTTCAAACATTAGTTGAAAGCATTTTAGGTAAAAAACCTAACCGTTCAGTTAACCCTGATGAAGTTGTTGCAATGGGTGCTGCAATTCAAGGTGCTGTTCTAGCTGGTGATATTGCTGACGTTTTACTTGTTGACGTTATTCCTTTGACATTAGGTATTGAAACAGCTGGTGGTATTTCTACACCATTATTACTACGTAACACACGTATCCCTATCACAAAGAGTGAAATCTTCACAACTTATGAAGATAACCAAACAGACGTTACAATTAGAGTTGTTCAAGGTGAAAGACCTGTTGCTAGCGAAAACAAATTATTAGGTCAATTCAACTTAAGTGGTATTCGTCCAGCTCCTAGAGGTGTTCCACAAATCGAAGTAAGCTTTAAGATTGACGCTAACGGTATTACTACTGTTTCAGCTAAAGATAAAGATACTAACAAAGAACAAAGTATTGTTATTAAAAACTCATCAAAACTTTCAGAAGATGAAATCAACAAGATGATCAAAGAAGCTGAAGAAAACCGTGAAGCTGATGCTAAACGTGCTGCAAACATTGAAATTACAGTTAGTGCAGAA
>CAMQBE010000095.1 GCA_946998935.1 uncultured Mycoplasma sp.
TAAATTTGCTCATTTTTTCTGTAATCTTTAGAATTTCTTAACGTTTGAAATCAAAAATACTCACACTACTATTATCAGTGTTTTTCAAATACATTTGTGTTTAATCAATAACAATTTTTACAATAAATTAAATTGATAAAATAATGTGATTTCTATTAAATAATTGGTATAATTAAATTGGAAGAAACGAATCTTCACTACATAAATTAGGAGCTAAAAATGAAACTAAAAAATATTTTTAAAATGTTGGCTATTGCGCTATTGATTTTTATGAGTGTGCAAAATAGTAGCTGTGCAATAAATGAACAATATGATCCAGGATTGTATAATGCCGCTTTTGATGGGATGCCAATTGGGATTTATAACAAGAAAGGTGTGCTTGTGGATCCTTATAGCGGAGCTGCGATACAAGAGAGAAATACTTGGGTGAAATTTGGAGATAATACGAAAAAATACGAAGACATCGCAGGAAATATGGACGAGCTAAATCTATATGCGATTGATGCATTAAATTACGTTCGTTGGATAAACAGCGACGGCACAATAAATAAAACAAAAAGATACGACGATGTAAAAAAGAGAACAGAAAGCGGAGTGATTAGGTTCATAATAAGAAAGAATCCTGCAAATAAAAAGAATGTAATAGTTATTTTGAGAAATCTAAATACAGGTGAAACTCGTAAAACAGTTGTCCCTTATGGCAAGAAAAAAGAAAGGCCATTAGATTATGGGCATTATAAAATCGAAAAAATGTATCAAGAAGGTGTTAATAATGAAGAATTTACGATAACACCTGAAATCAATGAATTTTCATTAAATCAAGGTAATGTAATTAACCACGATCACGACATCTACCTCACTGTAGCTGAAAACAAACAATACAAAGAAGAACAAAAAAAGAAACAAGAAGAAGAAAAGAAGAAAAAAGAAGAAGAAAAAAAGAGACAAGAAGAAGAGAAAAAGAAAGCCGAAGAAAAGCGCCAAAAAGAAGAACAACTAAAAAAAGAAAATGAAGAAAAACAAAGAAAATACGAAGAAAAACTCGCCCAACAAAAACTTCAACAAGAACAACAAAAAGCCAAGCAAAAACGCATCACAATCGCAGTTGTTGTAGCTTCAGTTATTTTAATAGCAGCTGGAATTGTGTTATATAAGAAGAGAAAATAGAGCCTTGCTAAAAGCAAGGCTCTATCTTCTTTTCAACTAGTCATTTAACTTAATCTTAATAATTTCCTAAAACTCCATCTTTTTTTGTCTTATTCATCAATTTATTAAATACAATAATAGATATAATTATATATACCATTGTAATAACCATAAAAATTAATATCGGCTTAATTTTTAAAGATCCATAAAGTGATAATCTTACTATATCTATTCCGCTAGGTATAGGCAAAATATAATACAATATGTTGTTTGGTTTAATAGTAATTAAAATCCCACTGAAAAATAGCAATATATTTGAAATGACTTGAACAAATGAGGATATTCTTTTAAAGTATAATGCTATTCCTCCTAAAAAAAGTCCAAATGAATAACTCCCTATAGCCATTAATATTTCCACTATTAAAGTTATAATTATAAAATAAAAAGTTATTTTTGTGTCGATATTTTTGTGAAATACCAACAAACAAATGCAAAATAGAATTATTGATTTTGCTAATGTAAACATAACATTCACTATTACTTTTGAAAGAAAGATTTTCAAAATATTTGCTTTGGTTAAAAACAGCTGTTCTAAGGTTCCCATAACAGCTTCATCTTGAATAACATTGCAAAGATATGAAATAGAACTAGTTATTATATGCCAAGTTATTAACGAAACTATTTGTAATATCACGTTATCTTTAAAGTCAAAATTCTTGATTATCCCTATGAAAAAAATCACTATTCCCAAATTATAAAATATGTAATTGAAATAATAGTGTTTTAACTCACCATACAACATAAGTATTTCTGCTTTTATTAATTTTACTAATTGTCTCATAATTAATCTTCCATAATTTCCGTAATAATATCTTCTATTGATTTTGTATTTTTTTCAACTTTTATTAGCCTATCTCCGAGAATCCCCATAACTTGTTTTGGTTCTTTTGTGACAGTTTTGTAAATATTTTTTTCGTAGTATATGTTTTCTAGTCCATCTTCCATACCATAGTAGTATACCAAGTATTCACTATCTTTATTTAACTTAAGATTTTCTGTTTCTATATCAGCTTCTATTTTCCCATCTTTGAGAAATAATATTCTATCTGCAACACTGTCCAATAACTTAGTATCATGTGAAACTATCAACACTGTTTTGTTTTTCTCTTCGACAATATCTTGTATAATCTCACGGATTTGTATTGTTGATATTATATCTAAGCCAAGCGTTGGTTCGTCCATTATAATTATATCTGGATTTTGAGCTAGTAATATCATTATTGAAACTTTTTGAATCATACCTCTAGATAAATTACCTACCTCTTCATCTAATTTATCTTCTAATCCAAATAAAGTTATGTATTTGTTCATAAAATTTTCAACATAAGCATCTTCTATGTTATTAAGAATTGAAAAATACTTTATGTTTTCTCTTACCGTTAAAAAATGGTAAATGTTCCTTGATCCTTCTAGTAAAACACCAATATTTTTGAAATCATTTTCAATTGTTCCATTATCTTGTATTATCAATCCTGAAATAATTCTAATTATTGTACTTTTCCCTGAACCATTTAATCCTACTAGTCCTACCACTTCACCTGTATCAACCGTAAAACTTACATCTTTTAAAACTAAGTTATTCTTAAATGATTTTCGTATTTTTTCAAGTTTTAACATCTTTTCCCCTAATTAAATATGTATTTATTAAATATATTTTATCCTATCATGAATTTAAACATCATACAATATTATTAATTATCTATATTATCCAAAATCAAAGTTGAATTTACTAATGTTGCGCCAACTTGTCAAATAATTTATAGCGTTTTCGTTATTGTCTCAGTTATTTTGATAGCAGCTGGAATTGTGTTATATAAGAAGAGAAAATAGAGCCTTGCTAAAAGCAAGGCTCTATTTTTGTGAGCTTAATTTATAATCCGAAGTTTTTCTCTACGCAAATTCTAGCTGTTTCAGTTTGCCGTTTTCGATAATAAAATTTTTGTGCGCAATTTTTTCAAATTCTTTATCA
>CAMQBE010000096.1 GCA_946998935.1 uncultured Mycoplasma sp.
TAATATACCTACTTATGATTTATTTGTTGAAACTTGCACTTCAAAGCGTTATACCGCAAGTAGAATCAAAAGAACAATGGCTTGAATATTACTAAAAAAATGATAAAAATATAATTTTCCATATGAATTTTTCATTCTTGTAAAGAATGATATTTTTAATTTTTGCAAAAAGCTTATTATAGTATTATTAATAAAAGAAAAATAAAGGAGATGTGAAATGGTAAAAGTTATAGAACACCCATTGATTAAAATTAAATTGACCAATATGAGGGATAAAAAAGCTGGGCATTCAGTTTTTAGAAGAAATCTTAATGAAATCACTCAATTAATGGTATATGAAATTTTAAGAGACTATAAAACTAAAAGTAAAAAAATAACTACCCCATTGGAATTAACTTATAATGGTGCAGATTTTGATAAAGAAATAGTTTTAGTACCTATTTTAAGAGCTGGTTTAGGTATGTTAGATGGTTTACTTGAATTAGTTCCTGAAGCTAAAGTTGGAGTTATTGGTTTATACCGTGATGAACAAAGTTTTAGACCTCAAGAGTACTATTATAAGATGCCTAATGTGCCAAAAGATAGTTATATTATTGTAGTAGATCCAATGTTAGCTACAGGTGGCTCAGCAGTTAATGCCATTACTAAATTGCAAAAAGATGGTTTTACAAATATTCACTTAGTGTGCTTAGTAGGCGTAGCCGAAGGTGTTAAAAATATTGAAGATCATTTTGGCAAAGATTTTGATATTTATTTAGCTGCCTTAGATAACAAGTTAAATGCTAAAAAGTATATTGAACCAGGTTTAGGCGACGCTGGAGATCGTATCTTTGGAACCAAATAAAAAAGGTGTTTCAAACACCAAAAAAATTACTAAATTAACTGAACAACAGTTAAAAAAAGAAAATTTAATTGATGAAGATATTCAATCTAAATCATTAAAAATTAATGCTTTAAATTTAGATAGTCAAACTGATAGCTTAAAAATAGAAACTGAAGGTGTTGAGTATAAAAACCCACACTCTGTGATTATTAAAATCGTTCAAACAGGTCTACTTTTAGCTTTAGCTATTTTAGTTAATTTCATTTCTAGTCAAGTAGGCAAGTTTTGAATAGGTAGCTTTTTGAAATTTGACTTTGCTCTTGTTATTTTAGTTATTACTGCTCAATATGTAGGATTGCCTTATGCTTATTTAAACATTTTATTATTGTTTGGAATAGGTCCATCTTATGGTTCATGAGGTTATTCTCTACCAGGTCTTTTAGGCCACTTTATTTTGTGAATGGTTCAAATGATATTTGTCACAATTGCTTGATCTTTTTATCGTATGTTTTCTAAAAATAAAAAGACAAGCAGATTTAAATACAACTCGATAAATATAATTCTTTCTTTAATTATTGCATCTCTATTAACAACATTAATTATTACTTTTATCAATGTTTATGTTACAACTCCTTTATTCTTAAAAGTTTATGGCCAATTAGGCGATTTACCTCCAACAGTTAAATCTTGTGTTACACAATGAGATAAGATTGTTACTACTAATATTTTTCCGTCTAAATCATCTTATTATCAAGCTACTTTCTATATGTACACTATTTTTAATCTTCTAAGTACTTTGTTTAATTCAATACTTATAGCTATAATTATGGTACTTAACGAAAGAGCTCGCTTTATTAAGAAACAAAACGTTGATGAAGAAGTTTATTAATATCTAAAATGCGCTTAGTCGCATTTTTAATTAAAGTAGCTACCACAATATCAAGTGTTGCTCGAATTAATATATTAAAAGCAGTGGTTTTTGATTAAAACAACCAAAATAAAATTATAAAAATCACCAATTGGATATTTAGTATTTATAATAAAATTGAATAACTAATATTAAGTAATTAATTAGGAGATTAAAATGGCTGATTATGACTTTGAAAAAATTGAAAAAAAATGACAAAATTATTGGTCTAAGACTAATTATTTTGAACCAAAAGATGATTTAAAATTACCTAAAAAATACATTTTAAGTATGTTCCCTTATCCTAGCGGAAATATCCACATGGGTCATGTTAGAAACTATTGTATCGGTGATGTAATGGCACGTTATTACCGTCGTAAAGGTTTTAATGTTTTACATCCTTTTGGTTGAGATGCTTTTGGTTTACCTGCCGAAAATGCTGCTATTAAACATCAAATTCATCCCCGTGATTGAACATATGAAAACATTAATAATATGAATCCCACTTTTAAGCGCTTAGGATTATCTTTTGCTTGAAATTTTGAAGTTATAACAGCTGACGAAATATACACAAAATGAGAACAATTAATCTTCTTAAAAATGTGAAAGAAACACCTAGTTTATCGTAAATCTAAATTGCTTAATTGGTGCGATTCATGTAAAACAGTTTTAGCTAATGAACAAGTAGCAAATAATAAATGCTGGCGTTGCAATGGACCTGTTAGTCAAAAAGAAACTGAACAATATTATTTAAAAATAACAAATTATGCTCAAGAATTACAAGATGATTTAGAGCTTTTAAAGAACCATTGGCCTGAACAAGTTTTAACTATGCAAAAGAACTGAATAGCCTATGAAACAGGCCATTTGGCAAATTTTGATATTATCGATAATAACAATAAACATATTCAAAAATTAAGCATTTTTAACAAAGATATTAATAAATTAGCTAATGTTGATTTTATTGTTATTCATGCTTCACATCCTATTGTTCAATATCTTCAAAAACATAATTATTTAAATAGCGAAGAGTTAGAACAACTAAATAAAATTAAAGCTGCAGCAACAGCTAAAGATTTCTCAAAACGTTTAGCATTAAAATTGCCTATTAAAGCAGTAGCTAAATATGCAGACAAGAGTTATGAAGTTTATGTTTCAGATTTTATATCTTTAGGTAATAACAATCGTGCAATGTTAATTGATACAAGATTGCTTAAAAGTCATGCCGAATTTGCTCAATTAAATAATATTAATTTAAATACAACTCCAGCAATAATTAATCAAAGATCATTAGTAGCTTCTAAACAAATGAACTTGCAAGATTGGGGTATTAGTAGACAAAGATATTGGGGTGCTCCTATTCCAATGGTACATTGTCCTAAATGTGGCATTGTCCCTGAAAAAGAAGAA
>CAMQBE010000097.1 GCA_946998935.1 uncultured Mycoplasma sp.
CTAATAAGTCATGTGCTTCTTTGTCGCTATTTGTTGAAGTAACAATAAGCACATCTAAACCTTTGATTCTTCTAACTTTGTCAAATTCGATTTCTGGGAAAATGATTTCTTCTTTAACACCTAGTGCATAGTTTCCTCTTCCATCGAAACATTTGTTGCTTGCACCACGGAAATCACGGATACGCGGCATTGCAACGTTAATTAATTTTTCTAAGAAATCTCACATTCTTGCTCTACGTAAAGTTACTTTTCCACCCATAGGCATACCTTCACGTAATTTTCAAGAAGCATTAGATTTTTTAGCTTTGGTTTGAAATGGTTTTTGTCCTGAGATTTGTGTTAATTCTGTTAAAACTTCTTCAATTGCTTTAGAGTTAGTAACTTCTTTACCAGCAGTCATATTAAGAACGATTTTTTCTAAACGAGGTACTTGCATAATTGAAGAATATTTATATTTTTTCATTAATGCAGGTACAACGTCTTTAGTATAGTGTTTTTGTAAATCCATAATTAAATTTCCTTCTTAGTTTTAACTGCGATACGTACTTTTTTACCATCTTTATTTGTTTTATAAGCAATTCTTGAATGTTCTGGTTTATTAGTTTTAGAAGCTTTTTTAGTAACAATTGCAACATTTGAAACATGAATAGGAGCTTCAAAAGTTTTAATTGAACCTTCAGCATCTTTTTGACTTGGTTTAACGTGTTTGGTTACTTTATTTAAATCTTTAACAACAACTGTTTGGTTTTTGATATTAGTACGAAGTACTCTACCAGTACGGCCTTTTTCAGCACCAGCAATTATGATAACTTCATCATTTTTTCTAATTTTAATTTTCATAATTACTCCTTATAAAACTTCAGGTGCTAATGAAACAATTTTGAGGTATTTTTCACGTAATTCACGGGCAACAGGTCCAAAAACACGTGTTCCTCTCATTGAGCCATCTTCTTTAATTAAAACAACGGCGTTATCATCAAAGCAAATGTGTGTACCATTTTCACGAGTTAAACCATAACGAGTTCTAACAATAACAGCTTTAACAACTTGGCCTTCTTTAACAAGACCATTAGGAATAGCTTTTTTAACTGAACATACGATTACATCGCCAATATTAGCGGTCTTTTTTCTTGAGCCACCAAGAACCTTGATAACACCAACTTCTTTTGCGCCAGAGTTATCTGCAACATTTAATTTTGAAAGAGCTATAACCATATTATTTATCTCCTTCAGCTACACCGTGAGCTTTGATTTCAACTAAACGGAAGTGCTTAGTTTTTGAAAGCGGACGGGTTTCCATAATTGTTACAACATCATTAACCTTTGCTTCATTCTTTTCATCATGAACTGCGAAGCGTTTTACAACTTTGAAACGTTTTGAGTAAAGAGCATGTGATTTATAGTTTTCAACTTCTACAATAATAGTTTTATCGCCACGAGTTGAAGTAACAATACCTTGTAATGTTTTACGATTTGATCTTTCCATTATTATTTAGCTCCTTTAGTTGATTTTTTAGCACTAGCTTTAGAATCTTTAACACTTTTAACTTCTGATTTAGCTTCTGACTTTTGAACCTTAGCAGTAGTGTTTTTGGTTTCTTTTTGGTTTTTAGCTTTAGCTTCTTGTTCTCTGATTTTTAAACATGTTAAGATTTTTGCAATATCATGACGTACAGTAACAATTTTGTGGCTTTGGTCTAATTGACCGGTAGCGTTTTTAAAACGTAATGTTCATAATTCAGCTTTTAAGTCAGCTATTAATTTATGGAGTTCAGAATCACTTTTATTTTTGATATCTTTATAAAGCATTATTCTTGACCTCCTTCATTTTTAGCAACAATTTTTCAAGATACAGGTAATTTGTGACCACCTAATCTTAAGGCGTCTTTAGCTATTTCTTCGCTAACACCTTTAACTTCGAACATCATGGTGTTAACTCTAACTGGACAATATCATTTTTCTGGTGCACCTTTACCTGAACCCATACGTACACCAATAGGTTTTGAGGTTTTTGCTAAGTGAGGGAAGATTCTAATAAAAACTTTTCCTTCACGACCCATTCTACGGGTAATAGCAATACGAGCAGATTCTATTTGTCTAGCATCTACTCAGCTTGAGGTTATAGCTTGAAGACCGAAATCTCCATATACTACTGTGTTGCCTTTGTGAGCTTGCCTTTTATCATGACGAATAATAAAAGGTTTACGATATTTAGTTCTTTTTGGTTGAAGCATCTTTAGATCCCCCTTCCAAAATTTCACCCTTAGAGATTCATACTTTTACGCCAATTGCGCCATAAGTAGTTTTTGCTGTTGCACGAGCAAAGTCAACATCTTGTCTAAGAGTATGTAATTTCATTTCACCACGTGAATAGCCTTCAGTACGAGCCATATCAACACCGTTTAAACGGCCTGAAACAGCAGTTTTAATACCTTTAGCTCCAGCCTTTAATGCATCATTAATAACTAATTTTTGAGCTATACGGAAGCTTTCACGATTTTCAAGTTTAGTTGCTATAGCTTCAGCAGCTAAACGAGCGTTAAGTTCTGGATTTCTAAGATTTACTACTTGCAAGTTAATATCAAGTTTTTTATCTTTTAAATATAGATGAAGCTTTTTGGTTAAAGCATCAATGTTTTTTCCACCTTCGCCAAGTAATTTACTTGGAGCAGCAGAATGTAAGTAGACTGTTACATGATTGTTTTGATCACGAGTAAGTTTTACTAAACCGATTTGGTATTCACGTACTAATTTATCGAAGAATTTGTAGATTTTTGCATCTTGCACTAAGTATGAGCCATAGTTAGCTTTTTCGCTAAATCATACTGTGTTACGATCTTTGGTTATACCATAACGGAAACCATTTGGATTAACTTTTTGTCCCATAGTTAGTTCCTTTCTTCTAATGTAATTGAAATGTGTGAAGTACGTTTAAGTATTTCGGTTGCTCTACCTTGTGAGTGAGGTTGGAATCTTTTAAGTGTTGGTCCTTCATTTACTAATACTTCTTTAACAAATAATTTTGAAGCATCCATACCATGATTGTTTGTTGCATTAGCGATTGCTGAGTTTAAAACTTTGATGAATAATTCAGAAGCTTTTTTATTAGTGTTGTTTAGAATACCTAAAGCAACAT
>CAMQBE010000098.1 GCA_946998935.1 uncultured Mycoplasma sp.
ACTAAATTAATTTTTGATAAAGATGGTGGTTTAGTATTAACTGATAAAGATTTGTTAAATCTTGATTACATTAAAAATGAGAAAGATCCTGAAATTAAGAAATTGAAGACACAATTAGTTCTTAAAGGTAGAAGTTCAGAAAACATTGACACTAAACATTTTGTTCAAGTACCAATAAATAAACAAATAACTAGTGAACAATATAACAAACTCTCAAGCTCTATCAATTACTACAAAAACAAATGAGATAAAGGAAGAACTTTCGACGACTATGCAAAAACTATGAAATTGCAAGTTACAACTGAAAATATATTAGGTAATAGTACATATTTTGGAGCAACTAGTTCAAATGGAGAATCTCAAAATTTATTTTATCCAACTAAATATGGAGTATCTAGTTTTACTATTGCTTATAGACACACCCAAAGTGAATATGAAGCAATTAAAAATCACTTTTTAAAAGTTATAAGCCAAATTATTCCTAAAAAAGCTTCAGATGAATTAAAAGTTGCTGCCGTTCATGATTATATTTGTGCTCATTTAACTTATGACCATGTAAATATGAACAATCATAGTATGCCAATCGCTGCTCAAATTAGAGATCCTTATCTTTATGTTAATAGTGATTATAATAATCAATTTTCTATTAAAGCTGGCGTTTGTGAGGCTTATGCAAGAGCTTTTAGCTTAATGCTTACTTACTTAAATATTCCTATTTGATATGTAACTGGTGATGCTTGACAAGAAAACGGCTCTTATAGTGGCGGCCATGCTTGAAACATGGTTAAATTAAATAATAAGTATTACTACTATGATTGCACTTGAGACGATAATGATGATAGAACAAGTGCTAAAAGAACTGATTTTAGTTATCAAAATAAGTATATGAAACCATTTGGTTTTCAATACTACATGATTGACTTTAGTGACTTTAATAAAAAAAGAAATATAGATACTACTGATTTAATTGCTCAAAAATACTACAGAGATACTAACAATACTTCATTACAAAGAAGTATGCCGCCTGAATCACAAATGCATTCATACACAAGTTAAAAAATTTATCTAACTTAAATGTAACTTTTTACCACATGCATTTAAGTTTTTTAATTAACATCTTATATAGCTTATTGTTAATTATTAAAGTGTATTTTTGTATTATGAATATATATTAATGTTTATATAATTGAAACATGAAAAAAATTAAATTACTCTCTTTAACACTTCTACCAATAACAACATTACCTTTTGTAGCTTCAGCTTGTAGCTGACTTGAAGGTATTTTTCTTACAGATGATATTCAATCATCTAAAGTATTAACAACTGACCCTAATCCAGTAACTTTTGAAAAATTAAATTTTAAAGCTGCTGACGACCCATCTGTTTTGGCTAAAGCAAATGAATTGCAAAATCAATACAATGCTAATTTTGGTTTATTAAAAGAAGAAACTAAGAAATATATGCCATCAATAACTACATTAAATTACAACACTTACTGAAAACCTTGAGTAGAAGCGATTAGCGATTTGGAACAAGTTAAAGATAATTATATTTACTATCGAAACTTCCCAATTTACCGTAGAAGTGTTGAGTCATATGTAGCTTCAAGTATAACAAGTATAAATAATGATGATGCTAATAATATTTTGAAATCTTTAATTAAACCCTACATGATTGATACATGCGATTTTGTAGGTTTTTCAGCTAAAATTAAAGAACTAAAATTAAATTCTAAATCAAGTGAGGCACTAGAAAGCCAAAGTAAATTATTAAAGAATGTAAAAGAACTAATTGTGAATAATAAAGATTTAGTTTTTGACGAAACACACAGCTACAAAGTTAATTTGGACAATTTGGCTATGATTAATGAAGTGAAAGATGACGATAAATTAAAAGCTTTAAGACAACATCTAGTTTATTTTGGAAGTATAAGTGGAACTGCTGATGATAATAAAAATCAAGTGCTTAAATTCGGCGATTATCAAATGAATCAAAGTCAAAAAGAATCACTAAAAAATACTATCGAAAATGATTTTGGTCTAAAGTATTTTGATCTTAACTCCATAAATTTGCAAACAAATATGAGCAAATATTTGTATGAATGCCAAATGGAATATGCTTTAGATAGAATGATTGGCCCAACAAATTATTTCAATTTTACAGCCCCTAATCACAATCATAAATCATTGTCTTATCACATTTCAGATACAGACATAGTTACAGATGTTCAAATTTCTTATAGAAATAGAGCTTCTGAATATCAAGCGATTAAAAATTGCTTTGTAAATGCTATAGCTCAAAATATTAGTGATGAATTTGATGAAGAACAAAAAATTAGAGCTGCTCATAATTACATTTGTGCTTATCTAAACTATGATTTTGAAGGTGTCCAAAAAGAAATGAATATTCCTGAAAGCGAGGTTATAAACTATTCAAGTACATACACAATGAGAAGCCCATACTTATATGTTGATGCTGATTATGAAAAAGATAAGATTAATAAAGGAGTTTGTGAAGCCTACGCTAGATCACTTTCATTAATGCTTACTTATCTAGATATTCCTTGTTACTATATCCCTGGCGATGTGTATGAAATAAATGATAAAACTAAGCGAGAAGATAACCCTGAAGGTCATGCTTGAAATCTTGTTTATAATAAAAAGAAAAATAAATATGATTTTATAGATTGCACATGAGATGATAATACTTGAACTAAAAAGAAAATAGCTAAAGCAAATGAATTTAAAATTAGTAACGAAATATTATTGCCATTCAATAACACATATTATATGAAAGATTGAAGTGTCTTTAAAGACGAAAAAACTTTAGCTAGCGAAAAAAGTTCAAGAAACATTGAACTTTCAGAAATGATGCTTCAAAAGTTTTATGAAAATATCGGTAAAACATCTAATTACCCTCAAATTAAAAATATGCATAGCTACGATAAAATAAGCTAATTAAGTTATTAATATAGTCAATTTTTTGGCTATATTTTTATACACTTTTTCAGAGGTATTTTTACATTATTTAGTACTATAAAAAGAAAAATTTAATATAATTAATACCGATAAAGCAAATGCGCCCATAGCTCAATTGGACAGAGTGTTTGGCTACGGACCAAAAGGTTGCGG
>CAMQBE010000099.1 GCA_946998935.1 uncultured Mycoplasma sp.
ACTGAAACATCAGCTATACACATGGATCGGGCAATTTGCATTTCTATGTACAAGTTACAAATAAGACCGATAAAGACATGGTTGTTAATGAAAATATGAAAATAACGCCTAAAAAATTAGGTGGTATTCAATTTGGTATTAATGGTTGAGGCCGTGAAGCTGCCTTTGTAGGTTTGACTTTTGACCGCCGTGTTGGTTTTAAAGATGTTAGCGATGAAAAAGCTATTTGGAGAATTACTTTGCCTATCGATGTATTAAAAGAATTAAATTATAAAAATATCAATGAACAATTAGCCATTTTGAAAAAATATGTATATATCGATGGAACTATAGATAATAAATATGATTTATCTATCGATATTAATTCTTCTTTAGCAAATTATAGTAATAGAAAAGATTTCTGCGATTATTCATTAGTTTTAGATAAATGCAAAGCTGATGATGAAAATGGAACTTTAACATTAGTAGTTAAAGAAGTTAATAATTTTAACAATGAAACTACCGAGGAAACTATAACTTTTGGTAACCCCCTTTGCTTCAAAAGCTGACGCTAACGAAACATCCATTTTTGACAATTCTTTAGTCTTTTATAAGCATTTACAATGCAATAAATTAGCTTCTAATGTTTTAGCCGAATTAAGCTTAATAACAGATGAAAAAGAAAAATTAAATAAGCAATTAGAATACCTAGAAAATAATGATTTTATAAAAACTAAAAACTTGATTTAACTAACTATGATTATAAATTAGATTTAACTAAGAGCAATAACCAAGGTTCAGATAATAGAAGTGCTTTAGATTTAATATTTTTTAGAAAGAAAAAAACTGAAAGTAAATGACAAAGCCAAAAAGTAACTTTTGAAGGCTTCTATTATCCTGAAAGTCAAACTTTAATGGAACCATATTTAAATGGCATGATTAATGTTAATAAATGATTTATTAATCCAAGTGATCCTAATGAAGCAAGACAAAAAGCTAGTGATATATTAGCTAAAATAAAAACTAAAAATAATATTCTTGAACAATTTGACGTTTTCCGTGATGATATAGTTATGAAATCAAAAATTATTGCTGACCAATATGATTTTAAAAACTATGGAACTTTAAACTTAGTCTTTGAAGCTACGGATAAAAATAATGGAGTGAAGAGTTCTAGGGTTATCGATATCTTGAATTTTTATAGCCAAGTTCAAGTTGGAGACTTTAGATTATTGCCTTATGGTAATACTAGAGCTACTAAATCATTATTAAAAGCTAATGAAATTAAAGACACCTTAACTAAAGCCAAGAGCCCAGAAGAAAGATGAGAAGCTTTTTACAAAATAATCACTGGTATGGATGAAGAAGACTATGATGATGAAGGCAATGTGGTTGTTCATAAACTTGGTGAGTATTTTGCTCATAAAAATGAATATTTAGCTAAAGGTTTTGATAGCGATAAAGGCAATTATACTTATAAAATACTCCTTGAAAGATGTGAATTTCGTCCTAACGCTTTGCGTTTAGTTGTCGAAATAAATGATAAAAATAATCATAAAGAACTTAAAAATATTTTGATGTTTAATTTCACTGACATTTAAATTTATATATATCCTTTATATATTTATGCAGGGTTTTAGCCCTGTTTTTTTGTTAAAAATCACTTCAACAACGCTTTTTGGTGTATCGTAATATAAGAACAAGATATTTTATATAAAATAGGAACTAAAAATACAAAATATTTTAAAAAAATGTTGATAACTTGGTAAATACTTTTTAAAGCAAAAAACGAGTTTTTGTGCAATTTTTAGGGCAAAATTGCACTTTTCATATAAATATTAGATTCATCTTGAGTATATACTACCTACGCTCAAAAAAATATTTAAATTATTTACTTTCGTTTTTTAACTTTTGATTTAAGATTAATAAGCAACTATTACTATGACGCATGAGGTTGTCGATACACCAAAAAGAGTTGTTGAGGATGTAGCGAGTAAATTTATGCCGAGTAAAGTTCAAAAATGAACAAAGGAGACAACTATGAACAAAGTTAATATCAAAGTTAAGAGTTTTGACCACGCTTTAGTTGATATGGCTGCTAAAAGATTAGTTGATTTAGCTGCTAAGAACAACTTAAAATACAGTGGTCCAATTCCTCTTCCAACAAAAAGAGAAGTTGTAACAATTCTTAGATCAGTTCACATTAACAAAAAATCTCGTGAACAATTTGAATCAAGAACATTCCAACGTTTAATCGTTATCGAAAAAGCTAGTGAAAAAGATCTTGATCAATTCAAAAGATTTGAACTACCTTCTGGTGTTGAAGTTCAAATATCAACAAAATAAATTCCAACTTGCAAACTCAAGCGCTGGTCGTCACATTTGTGATGAGAATTAAACTTTAAGGAGTTACTATGAAAGGAATCTTAGGACGTAAAATTGGCATGACTCAAATCTTTACTGAATTAGGTGCTCAAGTACCAGTTACAGTAATCGAAGTTCAACCAAACGTTGTTACAAAAGTCTTATCAAAAGACAAAAATGGATATGTTGCACTCCAATTGTCTGTTGGTGAAAAGAAAAAGACTAGAAGCAATAAACCTTTAGATGGTCAATTTGCTCAAGCTAAAACAACACCTAAGCAATACACAAAAGAAATTCGTGGCATGGAAGGCTACGAATTAGTAGAAACAGTTAAAGCAAATATTTTTGCTGCCGGAGAACTTGTAGATGTTACAGGTATTTCAAAAGGTAAAGGTTTCGCCGGAACAATTAAAAGATGGAACCAACACATTGGTCCAAAAAGCCACGGTGGTGGAGGTGGTAGTCAACCAGTTAGACAAGCTGGTTCACTTGGGGACATTAGCGGTAACCGTGTTTTCAAAGGTATGACTTTACCAGGTCATTTAGGAGCCGAAAGAACAACAGTTCAAAATCTAGAAATTGTCAAAGTTGATTTAACAAACAATTTGATTATTGTTAAAGGTTCAATTCCAGGACCTAAATATTCATACGTTATGATTCGTAAAGCTATTAAAGGCTTACCAAATCATGAAGCAATTAAACTTGTTGATGTTAAAGAAGTTATCAAGATGAACGAATTACTTGAAAGAGCTAAGAAGTTCAACATTGAAGTTAAAGTTGGTATGCA
>CAMQBE010000100.1 GCA_946998935.1 uncultured Mycoplasma sp.
CAATAATTCTTCCATTATCTATTAAGATAATATGGTCGGCATTTTTAATAGTACTTAAACGGTGAGCTATCATTAACATTGTTCTATTAGCCATAACTATTTTCATAGCTTTTTGTACTTGTAATTCACTCATTGTATCAATATCACTTGTAGCTTCATCTAATATAGTGATTTGGCTTCCAGATAATAATGCACGTGTAATGGCTATTAATTGTTTTTGACCGCCTGAAAGATTATCACCATTATTATCCAAAATTGTGTCATATTGCTTATCTAATTTTTCAATAAAAGTATTAGAACTAGCTTGCGCTGCTACACGCTTAACATCTTCAAGAGTTAGACCATCTTTTATGCATTTTAAATTATTTTCTACTGTATCTTTAAAAATATAAGTCTCTTGCAAGATAATGTCTATATGGTCTCTTCAAGATTGTTGTTTGATGTTAAAGATTGATTGACCATTAATTAAGATGTCTCCGCTAGTTGGTAAATAAAACTTAGAAAGTAGTTTTGCAATAGTTGTTTTACCACAACCAGTTTTGCCAACTAGTGCTAATGATTTGCCACTAGGTATTTTGAAACTGATGTTATGTAATACTTCTTTTTCAGGTTTATTTGGATAAGCAAAACAAACGTTTTTAAATTCTATTTCGCCTTGTTTATAGATTAATTCGTTTAATTTGCTTTCATCAATAGCTAGTGTTAAAGCAAGTATTTTTTCAATTCTTACTATTGAGCCTATACCTTGTTGAATATTATTAATAACATCTAAAAGATCCATAATATTTTCGCTTGCAGAATAAATATACATGCTAAAAGCAGTGATAGTACCAAAAGTTAAAGGTTTTATTCCATATGAAGGTATACCTTTCATATTAAAGAATGCACCTAAGCCTACGATAATTAGAAGATTAATATTTCTTATAAGATGATGAACGGGTCAAGTGAAGTTCATTCTATTTTTAGCTTGCATTTCTGGTTTGGTTAAATCACGATTGTACTTATCAAACTCTTGTGCAATAGCATCTTTTTGTTGGTGCATATTTACTAGTGGCAAAGCATCAATCATTTCTTCAAGATAACCAGTGAATTTACCTAATTGGTCTTGTTGTTTAATATAGTATTTTTGATTTTTTAAAACCATTGTAAAAATTATTACCGCACTTAAAGGGATTAACACTAATGCTATAGCACCAAGGATAGGTGCATATAAGAACATTAAGAAGAAAATAATTATGAAATTATAGATAACAGTCAAACCAAGAGTTATAGAGGTTTCCATAGCCATAGTTATATTTTGCATATCATTAGTTAAAGCTGACATTAAATCACCAGTTTTTTCATCATCATAGAAACTCATTTCCATAGCTTGTATTTTTCTATAAGCTTGTAAACGTAAATCAGAGCCAAGTTTAACTATGATTTTTCCCAATGCATATCTTTGAAATGCAATTAGAATTTTTTGCATAATATAAACAAGTAGCAATGTAACAATCAAGATAATGTATTCTTTGTATTCAAATGTTGAAGGGTCAAACTTAGCTGAATTAAAGAACTTATCCATAATAAAACCCATTAATCAGCTTGCCATATTTGTTGCTAAAGCAATAAATAAGCCGGCCAAAATAATGAAAGCTCATATAGCTTTAGATATTTTGAAATGCTTGAAAAATTTAAAGAATACTTTGATACTTACACCTTTAAGAGTATTACGGTCAGCAAAGGAAGCAAAACGTCTAGGCATATTCACCTCCATGTTCTTGTGAGTTGTAAATTTCTTGATAAAGTTTGTTGTGTTTTAACAAATCTTCGTGTTTGCCTATAGCTTCAACTTGTCCATTATTTAAAACAATAATTTTGTCCATTTCCTTTATGGATTTGATTCTTTGGGCAATTACAATAAGCGTAGAATTTGTTAAATTATTGGTAATATTTTGTCTAACTTTTAAGTCAGTATTATTATCTAAAGCACTTGTAGCATCATCTAAAATTAATATCTTAGGTTTTTTAATTAAAGCTTGTGCTATAGCTATTCTTTGACGTTGTCCACCAGATATATTTAATCCACGTTGATTGATTTTATAATCGTATTTTTCTTCATAATCATTAATAAAATCTGCACATGAAAGTTTGATAGCATTATCAATTTCTTCATCTTGAACTGTCGGTTTAGCAAAAGTAATATTCTTTTTAACACTACCACTAATAATGTAGGGCTTTTGATATACTTGTGAAATTTGATCATACAAATTGGCTGTATCGATCTCTTTTATATCATGATTATCAACTAAAATTTGTCCGTTATTATCTTTTAAAATATACTCACGACAAAGTAATTTTATTAATGTGGTTTTACCACTACCAGTAGGGCCAATTATTCCAACTTTTTCTCCATCATTTATAGTAAATGAAATGTTATTTAAAGCTTTATTTTCACTTTCAACATCTTTGTGACTATATGCAAAAGTTACATTTTTAAATTCGATTTTTCCGCTATGTATTTTAATATCATTTTTTAAATAAGGTATTTCACTTTTGCGGTCTAATATTTCAATATATCTTTTAGCTGAAATTTGGCTTCTAAATAGACGATTAATGTTAAAAGTTGTATTGAAAACACTATTAGCAACCATTCCCATATAAGTTGTGAATTGATATAAGTTAGCAACTAAATCTGACATATCATCTTTAGAATTCTTTTTTATTAAAGCGCCGACAATAGTGAAAATAATTATATTGCCTAGTAAAACTACAAAATCAATTATAGGTCAAGAAAAAGCTGAAAGTTTTTCTGCTTTATATGAAACGTCATATCACTTTTGATTTTGCTCTTGATATTTTTTGTAGCGATAATTTTCAAGGTTATATGACTTAATTAAAGCTATGGCATTGATATCTTCTTTAGCGTTTTCATTAAGTACATCTAAAGTTCAGTTTTCTTTTCTATAAAGAGGAAATAATTTAATTATGACAAATACTCCGCCGCCTACTAAAAGTGGAATAATTATAGCTAAAGCTATTGAAAGATATTTATCAGTCATTAATGAAAAAGTTAATCCTCAAACAATAAAGAATGGCGAAGCAACTAAACCTCTACA
>CAMQBE010000101.1 GCA_946998935.1 uncultured Mycoplasma sp.
GCTCAGTACACGTTTCCGCCACCAACTTTTCAAGCACCATAAGAACCTGATATGTGACCTTGTGAGTCTGCAAATCTTAATGCAGTATTTTTAGTCGGAGCATATTGAAGAATTAGAATCAATACTAAGAATACAGCTAAAACAAGTAATGATTGAGTGAAGATGTTGTCTTCAAATACTTTTGCTTTAGCTGGCATTTTTCTATTTTCAGCTGATTCTTCTTTTTTACCAAAGTATTTACCAATACTATAAGCTATAGCAATGCCAAACATTTGTTGGTGTCCTACAGCAAAACCAGCATTTTGTGTAACAACATCTGAACCTTTAATAGTTGAAGATGAAGCAACACCTCAGTAAATACCAAGCAAGATACCTGAGAAGAAGATAGTACCTAGTTGACCACCAACAGAAATAGCACCACTACCATCTCTTAGTTGGCCGAACATCATTAATAATGAAACTGGAACTACAACACATGCTTGTTGGAACATAACGTGTCCAGTAATCATTAATGAGTGAACATTTGTTCATTTTCTTAAAGCAATAAGAATAATGTTTACGAATAAACCGATAACCATGGCATATGATACTCATGCTGAGAATCCCGCACCGATTGAATCTAACCATGCAGAAGCAGAAGTCATACCAAGGTATGTGTCTAGAGGGGTAACTGTTCCACCAAGTTTTGAAATACCGATGAATACAGGTTTAGCAAGTCCAATTAAGGCACCAGAACCAATTTGAAGTAATAATACACCAATGATTGCTTTAATAGTACCAAGGATTGTACCTGTGAAACCTCTTCCAAGAATTATGTAGCCTAGACAAACTAATAATCCGATAAGGATAGCATTAACACCTAAGAAGTTGTTAAGCATAACTTCTTTAAGGAAGAATAGTGAACCATTTGACCATGATTTTCCACTATTTCCATTTTTGGCAATTTGATATCCTACGCAGCCAAAGTAAATTGCTAATATTACTACTAGAACTACTAAGCCGCCAACAAGAGCTTTCCAATTAAATTTCTTTTTTGGTTTTTGCTCTTGTTGTTGTTCAGTGTTAATTTCTGACATAACAAATTTCCTTTTAATATAAATAGATTAACGACCATTATGATTAAG
This sequence comes from uncultured Mycoplasma sp., assembly GCA_946998935.1. GTDB lineage: Bacteria > Bacillota_I > Bacilli_A > Mycoplasmatales > Metamycoplasmataceae > Mycoplasmopsis. The sequence goes on from CAMQBE010000101.1 coordinate 1,125, forward strand.
ATTTGAAACTAGCCGGGATTTCAAATTATTTTGACTATTTATAATTGATAGTCTTGAAAACTAGTCTAATTTCAAGTCTTTTTTAAGTTGAAGAACTTCTTTTGATACCTTTTTAGGATCATATTTACGAGGTTCATCAAAAGCTAATATTTCACGAGGGTTATTGATTAAAATATCATCAATAGCATCTTGTGGAACACCTACTTGTTTTAATAAAGGAATGAATCTATCAAATAAATAAGCGAATCCGAACGTTTCTTTTCCTTTAGTTAAACCATAGTTACGTTGGTAGAGAATTCTACCTGCATCTAAGCTTAATGTAATGTGTTTTTGTAAGCCTTTGTCAACTAAATATTTAATGTTATCTGCAAGTTCTGAATCAGGATAGTATTTAACTCTATCTGGTCCATCCAAGCATAATGTAACACCAGTGTCTTTAATAACTTTTTCGTAGTAGTAACGATCTGGGTTTTTATTTAAGTGTGAAATTTGAATTTTACGAGGGTTAGCTCCAAAACCAATTAAGTGTTGTGCAACTTCAAGTGCCATTGTTCCTAATTGAGTGTGGACTAAGATAGGGCAACCTGTAGTAATTGATGTTCTAGCAGCAACTTCAAGTGCTTTTAATTCTAATTTATCAATTGCAGCATAGCCTGTACCTGCTTTAATAATTCCAGCTTTAGCTTTACCACGTTTAACAACGGGTCCGTTGTAGTTATAAATGTCCATACCTTCTTCAATTTCAGCTACACACATTTTAACAATGTCATCTGTTGGAACACAAGCCAATCATGATGAATATTTGTCGTAGAATTTAGCTTTATGAAAACCGGTTGACATAATGATGTTTGCTTTACCTTTAAAAGCGTTTGCAATTTCCATCATCATATTTACGTCACGTCCAACATTAGGTGGGTCCATTGTAACAATGGTTTTACCTCCACGATCAATGTATTCTTGAACTTCTTTTTTGGCAGCATCAACATTGATCATTAAGAAATCAATGTGTTCTTCCATTTCTGGTCCACCATTTTTAATTAGGTGGTCATGACAATCTGTGATTCCGATAGAATCTGCAGGCACATCGCCTAACACAGTCCTAACGAATTTTTTTGAACTCATATTTTCTCCTTTTTAAAGTCTTTAATGAACCACATTTGATGTTGAATAACTAGGTTCATAGTTTAATATTAACTTAAATTTAAATTATCCTAGCTAACAAATTTTTATAGACTTTGAAATTATTTTCCAAAAATATGAATTGAAAATTATTTCCAAATTGTCTTTTTTACTTTGTACACTATAAATAAATAGTAATTTTTATATTGAAAATGAAAATCATTTCCAAAAATTATCACTTTTGTAAAATAAAAAAATATTTATTTTTAAATTTTTTACCTAAATTGGAATATTTCATTTTTAGCACTAAAAATTAACTTGAAACCTTTATTAAAATTTCATCTAAAAAAATAGTTAAAGTTCAATAAATATTTAAGTGTTTCTTTCGTTCAAATCATATGCTTAATTTTCTTATAAAATCGACTATCTATAACAATAAAAAAAGACAACTCTTAGTTAAAAAGAATTGTCTCAATATTTTAAAGCTTAAAACAAAAATTACTTTTAATATGTATCTATAAAAAATCATTTTAAGCTATATATTTTGTTTACCCAATCAATAAGTTTTCTTCAAATACTTTAAGTAATTCTTTTGAAGCTTCTTCTTCGTCAGCGCCATTCATAGTAATTAAAGCTTCATCGCCTTTTTTGATACCAAGTGACATTACACTCATGATTGATTTAAGATTTCCTTTTTTATTAGTTCTTAAATTAGCTATTGAAATTTCTGAATTAAATTTTGATGCTTTTGTAGAAATAATGCTTGCTGGTCTTCCATGTAAGCCAACTGGGTCGGTAATTTTTACTTTTAACTCTTTCATGATAATCCTCCTAAATT
>CAMQBE010000102.1 GCA_946998935.1 uncultured Mycoplasma sp.
CATTTCCACCTATGAATGTTTTGTCAAAATTAATTATAAAATCGGTTGAGAAAACAGCATCAAATTTAAAGTGTAAGGTTACAGTTTTTGAAGTATAAATTTTTTTACCATTAAAAGCGCTTTGATTGTTATCTTCAAAGCATGATTTATTTCAATCAATTTCTTTATTGTGCTTAATTGATTGCAATGAATTTATTTTCTTTTCGATTTCACTCTTGTATTTATTTAAAGTTACTCCTGATTTGCAATTTAGTTTTAAAAGTATTTTATCTGATTGCGAATCTTTAAAAGTTATTACTATATTAGAGTTTTTGCTATAAGCAATCGCTGTAGCAAGAGTACTTATTGCAGTTATACCCAAAATACCACCTAGAGTTGAAACTCATATTCTTTTTTTAGCCATTATCCTTCACCTCTTATTTCCATCATTGTGCGTAATCAGCAAACTTGTAACTTATACCTGCGCATTTAATTAGATTATTACTTTCAAATTTTGTGTGTTCTTGATGATATTCGGGACTTATATTTTCATTGTTTGTAGTTCATCTATATTTGCCTAATTGTTGGTCCGCTGAAAATTCATATTTTATATTCATATTTAAAAATTTTACAATAATTCTATCTTCTTGTACGATGACTCAATCGATGTATTTCTTATTAAATTCTGTATTCCTATGTATTATTCAAGACAAGTTAATTACTCGATTATTTTCATTATTTGTAATATTTTGCAAATTGCTTGTATACATACAATCTTGTGGTTTTGTCTCTAACGCCATGAGATTAATCAAGTTACGAACAGATTGATATTTGTCAAGCATATTTTTGCTAATTGTTAAATATCATTCTCCTGTGGTTCTTTGGAAAGCAGCAAATGTTTGATCGAACTCTATAATTTTGCGTTTTTCGTTTTCAATTGCTAGTTCTTTTAATGAAACGTATTTTTGTTTTTCTATTGAGCCTTTTAACACACCGCTTGTGTTGAGTTTAATAACATATTGGTCTATTTTAGAATTGCTGTTTTTTATTAGCTTATCTAGTTCAGTTTTTATGTCTTTAAGTTTATTTTCATCTAGATTAGTATTAACTAAGTTTTGAATGCCCTGAATAATATTTTTAGTGTTGTTATTATTTAAATTATATTCATATTCAATATTGTAAGGATAAAGATGGACCATTAATTTTGTGCCTTTTTTGATAAAGTGGAATTCACCAAGTTTGTCAAATTTAATTTGAGATAAATATGGGGTGCTACTTGAATTTTCTATTATTTTCTTAATTTTTGAATTTAACACTTCTTTAATTTCATTATTACTTACACATGTAGATCCTGGTTTAAACACTAAATAATTAATTTTATTGTCGTTTATATCATGCAATTTACCTTGAATGTTGAAAATCTGAATAATCTGAATAATATTATTTGTTGTCAAGTCAATAATATTATTTGTATTCTCTAGTTGAAAAGTTACATTGCCAATTTTGATTTGACAATTTTTATCTACTATTGGATGGTATGAATATGAATCATCTGTTGTAAAAATTAGTTTATTATTTTCAGAATCATATCTATATAGTGAAATATCTAGTTTAGAAATTTCAATTTCTGTAGGTGTGTCTTTATATAAGATATGTTTTTGTAGCACTGCATTAAAATCACTTAGTGGTATATTATTTTGAGTATAAACTGTTTCATCGGTATTCTTGAATTTTCATTCTTTAGTAATTTTAGTAGTATCGAAAAAAATATATTTTCCTATTTTCTTGTATAATAAACTTTCTAAACTGATAGTTTGCTTTGTAAAAGTAGCTAATTGTATTGCTGATAACAAGTTGTCTTTAATATCGTTGCTAATTTGTTTTATTTTATTATTATCCTTTGAATCAGCATAATAAATTACTGATTTTTTCTTCATTAGTTCATCAAAAAACACGTCATATTTACAAGTTTCTCCATTAGCATTCAAGTATGTAATGTTTTGATCTATAGAAATGTCTAATGTTTCATTATTTCTTTTATTCTTAGCTTGTTTCAAAACATATTCAACTTTGCCATTAACGTAATAGGCCTCTAGATTAATTTTTAATTTTGCTGCTATATCATTAATTTTTGTTTTTATTTGTTCTTTTAGTTCATTTTCACTATTGTAAAACTTAAGTGTTAGAGAATCAGTTCAAGAATTTTTATATAAGAATAAGACTGTTACTTTTTTGCTGAGGTCATAACAATCTTTAATAACACCATTAATATTAATATTTTCTATACCCAAGCCAGTAATGCTTTCATTGCCGATTAATCCTTGTGTATATTTCTTAATTTTATTAATTATATCTTGGGTTGATTTCATATAGGGATTAGCAATTTTTACAGAGCTATTTTCGTTATAATTGAAAAATATTTTTGGAATTTTTATTATTGTATCTTGACCATTTATTTTTGTATATTTAATTTTATTTTTAGATAAATCGTCTAGTTCTTTCTTCATAGCAATTTCGTTGTTTGCATTAACCTCTTTGTCAATTAAAAAGTAATAGCAATCATCGTCGCCAATTTCCTTTGGATCGAAAGTTATATTGACTTCATAGTCTTTTTTTGTCAAAGCTAATTTATAATAATGCAATTGTTCAAATTCAAGGCCAATGTTTTTAGAGTTTTCTTCATTTAATAATTCATCATAAAACTCTTTATTTTCTTTTACAAAGTTTTCATATTTAACTTTAATTTTGGTCTTTTTACTATTGTTGTTGTCAGTGTAGTTGCAAACTAGGTTAACATTCTTAATAGTCAATTTAACAAAGCAATCATTTAGTAATGTTTTTCCCGATATATTGGGCACATCTTCTTTTGTGAATACATAATCTTTATTATTATCATCGAGATTATCGCCAAGAGCATCTCATAATTTACTTGGGAGTAACTCTTTAATACCATCATTAACCTTAATACCATTAAGTTTACCATCAAAAATCGTTGTTTTGTTTTCAGGTTTATTGAGATATTCTATTGCCTTTATATCATTTGCATCAGCTCCAACTTTGCTTATTTTCAAAACTATACTTTGTTCTTTTTGTTCAAC
>CAMQBE010000103.1 GCA_946998935.1 uncultured Mycoplasma sp.
AGCAAAGATACCTAAGAAGTCAAAAAAACTTACTTTATCATCATCTTTATCGGGAACAATTAATCTTGATTTTTCACCTTTATCATTAACTATTTCAATGATTTTAGTTTTATATGATAAGTTAAATGTTTTAATTAATGTTTGTTTAAATGCACGCCCAGCGCCTGGTTGTTTAAACATTGATTTTAAGAAACTAATTAAGCCATCTTTAGGAGAAATTGAATCGAGAGAAACATTAAATGTTTCGTTTTCATTTTTATTTAATTCTGTATTGAATTTAGTTCTATTGTATTTTATATTTTTGCGTACTGTTACTTTCTTCAATTCTTCAGCAAGAATATTAAAGTCGACAACAGAAATTAATTCATTTAATCCTTCTTTTACATTTGAATACGACTTATCTTTTTTAGCGTCTATTTTTGTCATTAATGGTTTAAACCCATCTATTAAAGAAGGCATTTTATTTAAGAGGATTGTATACAACAAACTCTTAGTATTATTTAAATCTATCGTTTTAGCAATATCAAGGTTGTTAATAATTTGTTTAAGACCTTGTTTAAGTGTTACTTGGTCAACTGATGAAAATACTCAGTTAATAATATCGCCGCTAACTAATTGTCTGTAGTAGTCAACACCGTTTTCTGTAACTTTAGGTTGTTTTTTAACTTCGTCATATCATTTGTAAGCTTCTTCTGAAAAATGTTTCAAATTAATTGAATTAATAATTTTTGAAAAACCATCAAGGAACACAATTGAATTATTTGAAGCATGAACTAAGGCTTCAGGGCTAACAAACTTAGAAATATCTAAACTACTTACATCTTTAATTAAGTTAAATAAGTTTGTTACTTCTTCAACTAAGAAGGCTTTTTGTTTTTCAACATTAGCTGGGTCTTTTTTAATTATTGTTGCTTTGCATTGTTCAAGAATGCTTACAAGCATTCCTTTAAGAACATCACCACTTTCGTAGTGGCTAAGTTCATAAACAAAATCAATCATCATTTTAGGCAACATACCTTTGTTCATTTTACCTGTAGCAAATACTGAAGCAAGGTTATTATTATTCATAACTTTCTTCATTACTTGGCAGATTTGGTAAACTTGTTCACTTGTGATAAATTGGCCTTTAACTAAGTCAAAGTTAAGTAAGTATTTTTCAATAGCATCAGCCATATAATCGATTTTATTATTATTTAAAACATCATAAATTAATTGTGCTTTAGGACTTAGAAATAACAATGGAATATAGGCCACATTTTCATAAGTTTTATCTATCTTAACTCAACCATCACCATTAGTTTTGATAAAGTCTGTAGCAATAGTATAACTATGTTTAGATAATCATTTACTTAATAGTCCTCTATCCATACCTTCATTAGGCATATTTTCTGGATATTGTACTTCTCATAATTCTGGTGAATTTTTGATTTTTTTAACTAATTTAAAGCGGTTCCCGACAAACGTGATACCAAGATTTAAGGTTTTATAATCAGGTGTTTTTGAGCCATCTTTATTATCAGCAACATAATTGTTGATTGAAACAATTTTTGCACCTTTAGTAGTTTTAGATAAACCGGTTGAGCGGTCATAATCTTTAACTTGAGCAAAATTATAAACAGGTTGAATATAATCTCCATCTGGGTATAGATTTCTACCTATTGATTGAAGCACCAATGAAGCTACATATGGTGATAATTGATATGTTTTAAAAGCATCTAAAGCATTTGATATATTACTATTTAAAATTGATTTATTTTGAGTTTCATCAAATAACTTACCAACATTCATTTTAACGCCATCAATAACATTATTTTCATCTCCGGTATTAATAAAGTGGAAGGTGTTTTGTTTACCTGTTTTTTCATTAATACCATCAATTGTCATAGTTTCACGCAAGCCAATATTTTCTGCTTTAACTATGTCTTGAATTTGTTCAATAATCTTTTGACGTGTAGTTGAGTGAGCTTTATCTTTAATGATTTCAAAACGTTCTTGACGAATGTTTTCATTGTTAATTTCATTAAAGAAATCTGAGTTTAATTTTTGCGGTGGAGCTTTTTCAATATCTCTAATAGTCTTAGAGAATGATGTTGCGTAAGGTTGCTTGTAAGCATTAATTCTTTTATCATTGCAATAAAGTTTTAAGCGATGAATTTCAAGATGATCATTACTTGAAGCTAAAGCAATTTGAATTGAGTTTGTGCTAGCTTTATCATTTAACAATTGACCACTAGCATCATAAGGCACAACCTTAGTGGTTTTTTGTTTTCTTCAATATGAGAAACTTTCTAATTTATTTCATAAATCTTTATTTGAATCTTTAACGCTTTGCATGTAAGTTTTAAATTCACCAATTCACTTATCGCTATCGTTAATAAATGTTGAGTAATAATTTCATCTTAAAAAAGCTGTTTCACTTTCTTCTTTAGCAATCCAATCTTTTTGAATGCCGTATGCTTTACCTTTTTCAAAAGTAATTGTCTTTCTGTAATTTATTGTCTTATCACTATCAAGAATATTATCTAGAGCCCAAGTATGTTTAACTTTTAAAGATAATCTAAAGCTTTTATCAGCTGGATTTGATGAATAATCTATATATTCACTTAAATCATCACTAGGATTATCTTGTTCAAAAATATAATTATTGTTATTGTAAGCATGAAACTTAAATATTTTAGCTACATCAGCTGGCGTTAATTGATAGCCTATTTCTTTATCTATCCAACTATGTCCTTTAGCAAAATCAGCTGATATTTCTTTTGTTAATACATTAATGAATAAAGCTGAAACTTGAGAAATATATAATTTAGAATCTTTTTCATTAAGTTGTAATAGATTGTTTAATTCATAATCATGATCAAAAGTTACAGTTGTATTTTTAGCTAAAACATTATTGGCAGTAACAATTTTTTTATTAGCATCATATAAAACTAATGAACGACTTGCCTTATTGAATTGAAATGTTGG
>CAMQBE010000104.1 GCA_946998935.1 uncultured Mycoplasma sp.
TATTAATTGAGTAAGAAATCTTAAAAACGTTACTTTTGATTAATAACAAAATAGCAAAAAATAAAAACCACTTCAACAAAAGTTAAAGTAGTCTTTGATGTAAGCCTAAGCTCATTTATCGTCTTTAAGTAGTTTTCTAATTTGATCTAGTAAAAGGTTTGCTTCATTTAATAAGTAGTACATTCCTTCACTTGGTTTAAGTCTTAAAAGAACAGGACGTGGTCTATCTGCACCAGTTGAAATTAAGTAAACTCTGAAGTAACCTTCATCAATTTTTTCTTCTTTAGAAATTCTAATAATATAAGGTTTTTCAGGAGTATAAGCGTTTTTAGGATTAGTACCTTTAAGGTATGAATCTACGATGTAGCTTTCTTTAGTTTCTCCTAATCTTTCTTTGATAAATTGTTCTTCAGTTCCGCCAAAACCAGCTGAACCTTTTAATAAAGTAAGCATTCTTTTACCTTCATCTTTATTAATTGAATAGTTCTTTAAAGCAGAAACAGCTAAAGCAGCTTCTGCTTTTTAAGCAACTTCTTCAGTTGTTTTCTTTTTCTTAAAAAGATTTTTGAACCATGCTCAACACATAATTTTTTCCCTCATATTAATTGATTATTTTTTGATCGCTAAAATTATATATAATTATTTTTTGATAGGACAAAATTCGCCTTTACCAAAGCTTAAACTTAACTAAGCAATGTAATGTAAAGCAAAATAAAAATAGTTCTATGATTTACTAATTGCACTATTAAGCAGTTATATTAGTAAAAATGGAGAAATTATGGAAACTAAAAAGTCAAAAGAAGAAAAATATGAAGCTTGATATAAAGTAATAGATAAAAATAGACAGTTCATTAAATCAAAGACATACATGAACTTTCAATTTTCTATGGTTATAACTATCATCTTGTTAGCTTTTTTAATCTTTGTAACTGTGGTAATTGTTAAAGGTAGTAACAATATAGAAAAAAATGTAAACATGCCTATGTTGTACAGCTGGTTAGGTATTTTAATTTTTATGTTTTTAGTATCCTTGTACTTCACAACAATTTTTATAATAGAACTATTAATCCTTCATAAATTTGAACAAGGTGCTTCGCATGATAACATCATGCCAAACATTAAAGCTTATGTTAATATGGCATTTAAAAAATATCCGACTAAACAACTAGAAATGCTAAATGTTAAAGATGAAGAAATTGAAGCTTTAGTCCATAAAGATGATGATAAAAAAATGTAGGTCGTCGTGACCTGCATTTTTAGTTAAACATTGCATCTAAAGTAACTTCAAACATGTCAGTAAATTTTGTTTCTCTAGTTTTACTATCTGTAAAAACTAAATTAGGTATGTTGTCTGAAACTTGTAAAATGGTTGCTGCTTTTTTATTGCTTCTTTTAGCTTCAGCATATAAAGCAAAACTTTCAGCTTCAACTACTTCACTACCCGTAACTTTAATTGTTTTTTCTAATGGTCTAACGCCGTAGAAAACATCAGTTGAATGTACAGAAGTAACATAAGCATTTTTATGTAGTTTTTTAGCTGAAGCTATTAATTTATTTGTTATTTCTTTATCTGGATAATATTCATTAACGCTTTCATTGTTTATTAATTGTGCAACAGAGGTGTTATCACTATAAGCACGATTAATAATAACCACTCTCATAACATCTAAATCTTTGATATAAGCCCCTGTTGAACCTGTACGAATAATAACATCTACATCATAATCGTTATATAACTCATGAGCATAAGTACTAATTGAAAATTGGCCCATGCCTGAAGAACCAAAAGTTACTTTGTGTCCTTTATATTCACCAGTATAGTAGTTTTCGTTTCTTACACTTGAAACTTCTTTAACATTGCTTAAATATTTTTTAGCCATAAACTTAGCTCTTAAAGGGTCACCAGCTAAGAAAACAATTTTAGCTATTTCGCCTTTTTTAGCACTAATATGTGTTGACATAATTTCACCTCTTTTAATAAATACTTTTTAATTTTATCTAACTTTATACTTAAGTTAAAAGTTTAATTAAAATTGTTCTTCTCTTTCAATTTTGTCTCTGAAAAATTCAGTATCGTGAATAAATATAAAACTTTCAAGAATATTTGCTAAACGTTCGATAACACGGTAATATGAATGTAATTCAAATGAGAATTTAATGATGGTTTCGTACGGATAATTTTTTAAACTAATAGCCATTTCTTTAATTTCATCATCGCAATATTTCTTGTAATCTTTTTCAAGATTTTTAAATTTGTCATAATACTTTTTAACATTGCTCTTTTTAATTTCTTCAAGGAATCCTTTGAATAAAAAGTGCAATTCATCATTCATGCTAATAGCTTTTTCAACAACTTGTTGAGGTATATTTTTATTGTTTCTAAAAAATACCGCCATGAAGAAAAAGTAATCACAAATTCTTTCAATATCGCCAATAGAATTTAATACTGAAATATATCAGCGTAAGTGGCTAAGCATAGGTTGGTCCTTAGATAAATCTCAAATCAATTCTTCAAAGCAATCTACTTGAGTTAAGTCGGCTTGCTTCTCTCTTTTTGTTAATTCTTTGAAGTCTTCTTCAACATCCAAATTATCACGGTATTTTTCCATTAAGGTAATCAATTTACCGTGTGTTACATAAGCATCATTTAAATAATTAAAGAAAATCTTTTTTAAGTTTTCTTCTGATTTTTTTAATAAGTCGTAGTTTATTGGCATAATTCTATCCTATCTTTCCCATAATGTAATCTTTGGTTTGTTTTTCTAATGGTTTTGTGAACATTACGCGTGTTGGTGAATCTTCAATGATTTTGCCATCTAAAAAGAATACAGTTTGATCGCTAATACGTTGTGCTTGAGCCATTGAGTGAGTTACTATCACAATTGTATAATCACCATGTAATTCATTAATAAGGTTCTCTATCTTCTGCG
>CAMQBE010000105.1 GCA_946998935.1 uncultured Mycoplasma sp.
TTTGGCTATAGTATCAACATAGTTTCATTTTAAAAATATCTTTTTGCCTAATAGATGAATATAATGATCATTTTCATTATATGAAAGGATTAAAGTATTTTGTTTTTGACTTTTTCTTACAACGCGGCGATAAAGTTTAATACTATCTTTAATAATAGCTTCACGATATTTATTAATAGTTTCAAGATTGGGAGCATAAATGATTATTTCTTTAGTATCATCATCGTATTTTAAAGAAAGGCTTCTAGAGCCTTCTCTCAAAATATAGTAGCTTTTTGCTACTACTTCATTATCTATAACTACATTAGCAAAAAATATTTTATTGTTTGTTTTCATCACTATTTACTATCTTACCAAACTTTTTAATATCTTTAAGGCTAGCGCTACGATGATCATTAAAATTGTCAACAATTTTGTGAATATCGCTTGAAGTGAAACTTTTATCTTCAGCCATATCTTTATTAACTGACTCTAAAACATTTGTAATTTCTTCTTCAGTTGTAACAATTGCTCAAGATTCTAAATCTTGAATATCAACGGTTGTACCAGTAGGTAAAATTATTAATGAAAAAATAGGAAAATTCATTTTACTCATTTTATAAACATGTTGAATATGCTTAAAGTTTTGCATTAAAGGATTTGAAAACTTGACTTCTTTATTTTTATTGCTTAAACTTAATTGACTATCATTTGCTGAACCACTTAAATGACCTTGATAATATTTTGTTTCAATTATAAAAACAGCTTTATCTGAAATTAACACACCGTCTAATTCAAACTGTTGATTCCCAGCATATTTAAATAAGCCACCATTTAAATATTTATAACCAAAGTTTTTTGCTACGATAATCATCTTGTTTTTAATCTTAGCTTCAAAACGAAATCCAATAGTGTCGCTCTTACGTTTTTTGAGGCTTGTAACGATAACTAAAGCTAAAATACAAGCAATCACTAGTGCCATTGCTATTGTTCCAAAAATAGTGCCAAAAAGCATGCTTTTTTCAATGTTATGCATAATAAGTTAATTATACTAAAAGGTAAAAGTTTTAAAGGTATAATAATGAAAAGAAATAGAGGTGTAATATGGCTAAAAAAATTATTTCAATCTTAGGTTCAATTAATGCTAATAGCATTAGCAACAAAGTTAATGCACTAGTTGTAGAAAAATTAATGGATAAGTATAAAAACTCAAAATTAACTTTAATCAATTTAAACAATAGCGAATTAGCTAATCATTGTCTAACAATGGATACTAAAGCAACATTTTATCAAGATACTAATTCAGACTTTTATATTAATATCTTAAAAGAAAATGACATTTTAGTGCTTTCAGCTCCAATGTTTAATTTCAACTATTCATCAGTAGTTAAAAACTTTATTGATACTATTTGTGTTGCTGATAAAACTTTTAGTTATAAATATTCTAAAAAAGGCGATGCCATTGGTTATTTAACTAACTTAAAAGTTATTTTAGTAGTAACCCAAGGTGCGCCTAAAGGCTGATATCCTTTTGGCGATGTAGCTAAAAATCTTGAAGGAACATTCAAGTTTTTAGGTGTTAAAAAAGTTGAAACTATCTTTATTGGCGGTACAAAAGTAGCTCCTTTAAAAGATCTACCTGTTGAAGAAATCATTAAACAAAAAAATGACGAAATAAACTGTGTAGTAGATAAATTCTAAAAATTTGCTGATAGTCATTTTTTGTTTTGATGCTAAAATATTGACTTAGAACTAGTTATTACTACAAGTAGTAAAATAAAAATATAAAGGGGGAATATGAACAAAAAAGTAATAATTTCAATTACTTCAGCAATAACAGAAAATAGTGTCAGCGATAAATTAAATACTTTATTCGCAAACAAATTATTAGAAAAATATCTTGACGCTGAAATTAAAAAAATAGATCTAAATAATAGTGAATTTGTTAATCATACTTTGAGTAGAAAAACTATTGAAAGTTTTTATGAAGATACTCATAGTGCTAAATATCGCGAATTATTAAAAGCAGCTGATATTTTAGTAATATCAGTACCAGTATATAACTTTGGTCCTTCGACTTTAGCTAAAAGTTTTTTAGATTCTATTGTCTTTCAAGAAAATGGTTCATACAATTATTTATCTAAATTAAAAGTAGTTACTATCGTAACTCAGGGTGCTAAGTTTAAAGATATGCCAAGTGTTAAACTAGTAGACAATTTGCATGAAACTTTTGATTTTATTGGCGTTAAAAATTATTATGGTTTACTTTTTGATGGTACTCTAGAAAGCCCATATATTCAAATGAATCAAGAACAAATCTTTAATAGCAAAATTAAGGAAATAAACAAAATTATTGACAAACTTTAGAATGCAAAAATTTTGGAGAAAACAAACTCCAAAATTTTATTTTTCATCTTTTTTAATAGCTACTTCGTTTTTAACAAAGTCTTGATAAATGTTTTGCAAAATGGCATTGACAACTTTATAGTAGTTATCTGCATCATCAAAATAAATCTTAGTTATTTCAATAGCTTCATTAACAACCACTTTGGGTGGTATTAGGAAAAACTCTTGTGTTGCATTAATTAAAATTGCTCTTATTAAAGGGCTAATTCTTTCTCAAGAGTAATCTTCTCTTAAGAACTTTTCAATATTATTTTTAATAAAAAAATAGTTTTTAGATATTAATTCAAGTTGTTTAAACTGTCCATTATTTAAGCCACTTTCAGCTTCAAAAATTTGCCCCATATCTAAAGGCTTTGAAAGTAATTCATATTTGTAAAGAACATTAATAATGCCGATTCTAAAATCTCTTCTTGATTGCATAGTGTATGTATTTTAATACAAAAGCCACTAATAAGTAGAATTCTTATTAGACATTGTTTTATCTTGCAATAAACTTAAAACA
>CAMQBE010000106.1 GCA_946998935.1 uncultured Mycoplasma sp.
GCACCAAATCGTGCAATTCATTTATCATTAAATTAAGAAATTGCTTCCAAAAATTTGAGCAGCCTACACGTGCTTTTGTACTCATATATTTTTTATTCCTTTCGAATCCATATTTTTAAAATATTTCTATGTGCACTTTATTAGAAATATAACTAAATTATGTACTTATAGCTAGATTAGCTATAATATGGAAAACATTTATGATATGACCTTAAATGAATATTTATTAATAAATATTTGAATATGAGCTAAAAATTTATATAAATTTATACTAAATTTGCTTTTTAGTGTAAGATTAATACGCATATTACAGCAGGCATTCATAAAGGAATATAAGTAGTTTTCTTTAGATTTGATAGTAGACTAGCTGATAAGTTGAAATCATTAGAAACTAATTACTCTTTTAGAGATTGTCTCTTTCTTGTATTATGCAGAAAGAAGTACATTTATGAGATATTTAGGTCCTGTTTTTAAAAAATCAAGACGTTATGGCTTTTCATTATTAGAAAGCAATAAAGAATTTTCAAAAGGTCGTAAACGTGAATACGCACCAGGTCAACATGGTAACAAACGTGTTAAATTATCTGACTATGGACTACACCTTTATGAAAAACAAAAAGTCAAATATATTTATGGTCTTAACGAAAGAAACATGCATAAATACTATGACATGGCTACACATACTAAAGGTGTTACCGGTACAGTTTTACTTCAATTACTTGAAAGTAGATTAGACAACTTAGTATTTAGAGCGGGCTTTGCAACAACTAGAAGACAAGCAAGACAATTAGTTGCTCACGGTCATTTTACAATTAATGGCAAAAGAGCAGATATTCCTTCAATTCAAGTTAAAACTGGCTCAAGCATTGAATTAAAAGCTAAAAGTCAAAAGAATGTTCAAATTAATGCTGCGCTAACTTCAAAAGCTCCTGCTAAATGATTATCTGTTGATGCTAAAAATTACACATTTAAATATGATAGATTACCTGAAAGAAACGAAATTCATCCTGACATCAAGGAAAACTTCGTAGTTGAATTCTATTCAAAATAGTTAAATCTAAAGGAGATTTATTATGAAAAAAGATATTCATCCTCAATACTACACAATTGAAGCTACATGCACCACTTGTGGTAAAAAATTTAAATTTGGTTCAACAAAGAAATCTATCTCAGTTGATGTATGTTCAGGGTGCCACGTTGTTTATACTGGTGATAGAACAAAATCAAAAGCAACAGGTATGGTTGACAAATTCAATCAACGTTTAGCGAAACAAGCCGAAGCAAAAGCTAAGACTAAAAAATAAGAAACTTTAAAATGCTGCTGTCCGCAGTATTTTTTATTAAATTAGCACTCTTAGAATAAATAAATATTTTTAGCATCATACTTTTTTGGCTAAAAATACTATATATTAGCACAATTCGTCAATAATTTTAATTTAGCACTTGACGCTATAAAAGCTAAATAATTAGGTATAATTATTATATGATTGAATTATTAGCAAAAGAAAAAGAATGCATTCTTAAATTTATTATCGAATCTTACATTGATGATGGAGAACCAATAGGTTCAAATTATCTCGTTGATAAATATAAAATGGACTGCTCACCAGCTAAAGCTAGATACATTATGAGTGATTTAGAAGAACAAGGCTACCTTTTAAAAACTCATACATCTAGTGGCAGAATACCTTCGCCAAAAGGTTATCAATACTACGCCAAATATTTAATACCTCATGATGAAATTCACTTAGAGCTAAAATGAAAGATATTTTTGCACGCCGTAGAGTCTCAATTGATACAACAATTCAAGAAGCTGCTAAAAATATCTCCGAAGCTATGAATATCACTTTGATAACAAGCGAAAGTAATGAAGATGCAGTATTAAAATCTATACAATTGGTACCGCTTAATAACTCAGAAGGAACAATTATTCTAGTTAATTCTTATGGAGAAGTAAGTTCAAAAACGATAACATTAGACCACGACAAAACTTCTATGAATGATTTAAGAATTGCTATTAGAATTTTTAAAGAACGATTAATCGATATTCCTATAATTAAATTAAAAGAAACTGCTGAAGGTCTAGCGCCAATTCTTTCAGAAGCAGTTAAAAACTATGAAACTTTGCTTGAAAGCTTTGTAACAAATATTTTTGATTTCAGTATTCGAAATGAAAACACAGTCTATGGTAAAGATAAAATTATTTTAGCTAATGACATTTCAAGACAAGATTTATCAAAAATTTTGAACTTAATTGAAAATCAATCAATTTGACAAACTATTGAAGCTGATATAGATGAAGACCAAAATATCAAAATAGCTATTAGAAAAGACCATAGTACATTTATTACTAAGAAATTAAATTATGATAATAGAATTAAAGAAATAGCTTTAGTCGGTTCAAATCGAATGGATTATGAAAAAGGTCTATCTGCTTTGCAAATGCTTGAAGACTTAATAGCTTTAAAAAGTAAAAACAACAACAAAAAAGAAGGGAATTAACTATGCAACTTGATCTTAAAAAACAAAAACTCCAAAAAGGCGACAAATTACTTGTAAACATTAACGCTTATGCAATGAATGAATCTTATATCAAAAAGTTTTCGAAAACTAATTTCACTTTGGTTTTAGGCGCGAATTTATATATACCAGGTTTTGATAATGCATTGATTGGCCTAAACATTCAACCGATTATTGACATAGTTCAAAAATATGATGAGAACTATCCATTAGCCGATTATAAGAATAGTAAAATTCGCTATATTATAGAAATATTAGACTATGAAACAGCTTCAAATTTTGCTAAGACAATGGAGTTAGATGCTCTTAAAAAAGAATATCAAGAATACAAAAGCACAACT
>CAMQBE010000107.1 GCA_946998935.1 uncultured Mycoplasma sp.
TTACCTTCTGATTTTTCTTTAAGTATTTCTGTGTGGATATGATTAATTGCTTTAACATCAAGACCACGAGTTGGTTGAACAATTATAATAAAGTCATGTGAGGACTTCATTTCTCTACCAACAATAAATTTTTGTTGGTTGCCGCCTGAAAGTGAACGAGCAAGTGAAGCACCATTACGTGAACCACGAACATCATATTGTTCTATTATTTCATGACTAAATTTGTTTACTTGGCTTGTTTTTAATACGCCTCCCACTTCAAATTGTTTGTCTCATAACCTACGTATAATAGCATTTTTGTTAATACTATAATCAAGTATTAATGCATGATTATGTCTATCGGCAGGGATAAATGATATGTTCCTTTTACTTCTTTTTAGAACGCCTTCCTTTGTTATATCAATTAATTCATTTGAATTATTATCAAATAATTTAATTGTTCCTTTGTATGGGAGAGACATACCTGAACAAATTTGTTCTAATTCATTTTGCCCATTGCCTTCAACCCCGGCAACAGCAACTATTTCACCGGCATGAACTTTTAGTGATATATCATCTAGTAATTTAGTACCTTTGATTGTTGAAACATGTTCTAATTCAAATATTACTTTATCCCTTGTAACAGGTAAATTATTTTTTGCTTCTACAATATTTGAACCAACCATTGCATTAACAATATCTTTTAAATCTGTATGTTTTACATCAAATTCGCCAACCATTTTTCCTAGTCTTAAAACGCTTGCTCTATCACAAACCTGTTTGATTTCATTCAATTTATGTGAAATAAAAACGATTGTTTTGCCTTGTTCCTTAAATCTTAAAAACGAAGCTAGCAAACCTTGAATTTCTTCATCAGTAAGAACGGCAGTGGGTTCATCAAAAATTAAAATGTCATTATCACGATATAACATTTTCATTATTTCAACTTTTTGTTGAGTTGAGACAGTGGCGTCTCCACTTAATTGATTCAAGTCAAAATGAAGATTGTATTCATTTTGTAAAGCTTTTATTTTTTTAGTGGCTGTTTTAATATCAATAATTCCGCGGTTAGTGAACTCCGCTCCCATGATTATATTTTGTAAATTAGTATAGGCATGAACCAATTTAAAGTGTTGGTGTACCATCCCTATCCCATGCATGTTAGCATCATTAGGCCCCCTAAAAAGAACCTTTTCACCATTACAAATATTTCCCCTGATGTCGGTTCATAAAGTCCAAATAATATAGACATTAATGTACTTTTACCAGCACCATTTTCACCTATAAGAGCATGAATAGAGCCCTTAATAATATTAAAGCTAACATTATCGTTAGCTCTAATACCTGGAAAATTTTTTGTTATATTTCTAAATTCTATAGCATTCATTTCGCTTATTAGAATTTTACCAATGCAGAAAGATTATTAATACGAATTTGTAGGTCTTCTGTTTCTTTTGCATCAGATGCGTTAACTTTGCCACTTTCTAATCATGCTTTGTCTTCTTTAGTGATATTTTTAAATGCTAATCTACCAGCTTCAACGGCTGCTTTAGCTTCAGCAGCTTTTTCACCTTCGATTGTGCTATCTGCAATACCAGTTCAATTCATTTCAGCGTCTCCAAATAATGTTTGTGAAGTTTTACCTTCATCAAAAGTTTTAATATAAGTTTTGTCACCGCACAAAATTGCTCCTAAAGCGTCGTAGGTTGCTTGTCCGATATTTTTTAAAACAGATGTTAAGAAAATTTTTGATTTAGCACCTGCTGATAATGCTTGGTTAGTATCAACACCGATAATGTATTTTGAATCATCAGTCATTCTGTCATAACACACTTCAGTAGCTGGGCCGGCAACTGGGAATATCAATTTAACAGCACGGTCTACATAATTTTTTGCTGTATTGCCTAAATCTGGCCCGCTAAAACCTGTAGACAAGTTAACTTCATTTCCATCAAATGACTTAATTTTTGTTGATTTGTCTTTTTGTTCGCTATTTCATTTAATTAAACCTTTGTAGAAACCTTCGTTAAAATCAGTAACACCTTCAAATTGGCCACCACCAAAACTTGTTACGGTTCTACCAATTTCTTCTTTGTTTGTTGATAAGAATTTACCAGCAGCATAACCTGCCATATATCCACCTTCTTTGGTGTTAAATGTTAAGTTAATATAATAACCAGGTGCATAATCAGCATCTTTTAATTTGTTTGATCCATTAAAGTCAACAGTAACTAAAATAATACCTTTTTTAAGCATTTCAGCTTTATGATTGTTTATATATTCTCTTATTGGCGTAGCGTGTAAGAATCCTGGTAAAACTCATACTTTGTAACCATTAGCAAAAGCTGAAGCATACATAGCATCAAATTTGCTATTATCAACTTTAAAAATATTGTAGCGTTGTGCTGATAATCCTAATGATTCGCCAGTTTTGCATACTGCTTCCCAAGCTGATTGGTTGAATGATTTATCAGTTTCTGAACCACCATCAGTTATCATAGCTACTTTGTAGTCTTTTATAGCTTTCTTGTATTCTTTTCTAAGTTCAATATTTGTAACTTGTTCTTTTTCGTTAATTGCTTTAGGGTGTTTTTCAACTGCTTGATTACCACATCCAGCACTAACTGCAACTGGTGTTGCAGCAAAAGCTGCTCCCAATCCAGATAAAGTTAATAAAATATGTTTTTTCATCTAATACTCCTTAATTTCACTTCATTGAAATCCATTCAATATATACGCGCTCACGTATTACTTGTTATAACAAGTTTGTATATGTATTATCTACGTATATATGGATAATTATATATATAAAATAAATAAGCAAAATATATAAAATAAATAAGCAAAAAAGTTAAGC
>CAMQBE010000108.1 GCA_946998935.1 uncultured Mycoplasma sp.
ATACCTTCACCTTGAAATATGCCAGTCTTTGTCATGGTACTCGTAATTGCCATTTTCTACTGTATAGTAGCTATAAAAAGAAAAAACAATAAGAAACAAAATAATGCTAAAGGAGGTGAATAATGTCTGCCCTCTTTGCCTTATTAGTATGTATACCTTTTTTGATTTTAATTAGTTTGTCCGTTTTTGGCGGCGGTCAAATCTTTATGCCAATATTTTCATGGTTCTGAAAATTATTAGGTTCATGATTTGGTACAAATATTAGTGATACAGATATTTCACAAGCTTTTGCAGTTTCTAATGCAACACCAGGTATTCTTTCAACTAAATTAGCAATGATATCTGGTTACTTTGTTGCTAATGGTCAATGATGAGGTTTTTTAGCAATGTTTCTAACATTTTTAATCTTTGCTTTACCCCCAATTTTCGTGATGCATTTTGCTATGAAGCAAGCTAAAAAATCAAGGAGTAATTCAACAAGTACTAAATTAGTACAAATTATGAATCCTGTGGTTACTGGTATTGTAATTGCTTTGGCCGTTCAACTTTTTATGGGCATGATATTACCAGCAGTTGTAATCAATAAATCAGTAAGCCAATATTTAGCTTTAAATAAAGATAGTGCTAAAGCTGTGTTTTTTAAAGACTGACGCCAAATTGCATTATTATGCTATGTACCAACTGGTGTAGCTATTTCCGCTTATCTATATTTAAGAAAAACACCAATGATTTGATTAATTCTTGGTAATATTGTTTTAGCATTATTAATTTTTGAACCTTGACTTGCTTAAAAAACTGGAGAATTATGATTGAACTAGATGTTAGATATCAAGAGAGAATTGACAAATATATTGCTGATAATACCGATTTATCTCGCAACGATGTTAAGGAATTACTTAAACTTGAAGCTGTGTATATTAACGGTGATACTTTAGTGCATAAAGGTAGCTACTTAGTTAAAGAAGGCTGAAAGATTAAAATAGTTAAACTACTAGAAAAAGAAACTGATATTAAGCCAGTTGATATGCCTATTGATGTAGCTTATGAAGATGATGATTTAATTATTATTAATAAGCCTAGTGGCTTAGTAGTTCATCCGGCGCCAGGTCATTTAAATGACACTTTAGTTAATGGTTTACTTTATCATTTTAAAAATCATCTTTCAAATCAAAATGGTTTATTACGTCCTGGTGTAGTTCATCGTATTGATAAAGATACAAGTGGGTTATTAATTATTGCTAAAAACAATGAAATGCATATTATGCTAGCAGCATTATTAAAAGAACATAAAATTAAGCGTACATATTTAGCTATAGCTACTGGTGTTATTGAAAATAAAATAACAAAAATTAACTTGCCTATTGAACGTGATGTAGTGAATCGCAAAGTAATGAAAATAGACCGCGAAGGCAAGGAAGCAGTAACTTATGTTCATTTACTAAAACACTTCTATATTGACCAAAAACCCTATTCATTAGTTAAATGTGAATTAGAAACAGGCCGTACACATCAAATTAGAGTGCACTTAGCTTATATTAAACATCCTGTCTATGGAGACCCAGTTTATGGTAAAGCAATTGATAGTTATAATCAAAGATTACATGCTTATAAGCTTGAGTTTGTGCACCCAATTACTAATAAAAACATTGTAGTCTACGCTCCAATACCAAAAGAATTTGATGTTGCAGATTATGATTACAAAACTTTATATGCAAAATAAAATTTAGATTCAATATATAATATTTACAGTCTTTAAGGAGTTAATATGTTTAAAACCGATTATATGGAAATAACTGATGCTAAAGAATTATGAAAATTAGAAAAATCTCGTTTTAGAATAATCTGGATTTTAGCCTTAGTAGCTTTAATAGTTCCTTTCTTATGTTTTTTAGCTGACGCAATTTATTTAGCTGTCTCATATGAAAAAATACAAAATTGATATTCAATTATGGGAGCTAAACCAGAGGAAGCTCAATCATTATTTTCAATGATGCTTTTATGAAGAGTTGTAGCTGTGGTTTTATTATTCTTCATGCTTCTCTTTTATTCTTTGAACATTTCTAAATGCTATAAAGAAAAAAGCTTTATGTATGTAGGAAAATGAATTTTTACAACTTATTCAATTATTTGATTTGGTGCTTCAATAGATTTAATATATTCAATTTTTAGAGTATTCAAATATTTACACACTGATGGTTTATCAAGCTATAGAATCTATACTGGATTGCAAGTTATTTACGTAATATTAATGATTATCCTTGCTTTCCTATTTATGAGAAATATGAAAAATGTTGTCTTTGCTTTCAACCGTGCTTACTGATTAGAAATGCAAGCAAAAGCAGCTCAAGAATTATTTAAGAACTTAAATGATGATCAAGTTGATGCTATTAATTCTCTTTTTGGGGTAAATCTTGAAAAGAAAAATCCTAATGAAGAAGAAGCAATAATTGTTACTAGCCAAAAAGAAAAAGAAGAACAAAAAGAAGCTGCTAAAAGAAAAAGAAATCTTGAAAAGCTTTTATCTCTTCCAAATGAACAATTATTCCAAGCTGCTGAAAAATTAAATATTCGCGGATATGAACATATGGAAAAAGAAAAGTTAGCTAACTTAATTCTAGATATTGTTGATATGAATAGTAAACGAAAAGAGAGCCAAAAAGACGATGAATCTAAATCTAATGATGATAAAAAAGATGACGAAAAGAAAGATTCAAACGATAAAAAATAATTATTCTTATTTAATTTTGCTGTTGATTAACAACAGCTTTTTTAATATTTTTTTCTTTTCTCAAAAGCTTAATTTTTTACTCTATAATTTTGATTATGAAATATAC
>CAMQBE010000109.1 GCA_946998935.1 uncultured Mycoplasma sp.
GTGCCATTGCTTGATGAGTATCTTACTAACTTGCAATTTACTCTGTAATTTTTGCTAAATAAGACAACACCAGCATTAGTTATTTTTCCGTTAGAAATTAAACCAAACTTTGTTAACACATTTTGAGTAGAAATAAAAGGCTCTTTTATTCTACCGAGTTCATAACCTTTTTTATATTTTTCAAAAATTAATTTTTCGTCCAAATCCTTTATTGTATGGTTAGATAATTCATTTTCTCATTTTGAATAATTTTCATTTTCGCTGCTTTTTCATAATTCTTTTAATTGATAGTGTGACAACTTTACATTTTCGTCATGATTTCTAATAAAATATTTTCCTTTTGATGAATATGGCAGCATGCTACCTTTAAAATGCAATTTTATGAACTCAAAATCATTTTCTTTTAATGTTTCAATTTCGTAAAAACATTCTGGTTCAATATAAGTTCTAATTTTTTTAGATATTTCTCTTTTTGCGTTGTTGCTTAAATCTTTGAGACCTACAACCTTACCATTGTCATCTACACCAAAATAAATTGTTCCGTGTTTATGCTTGTTTAACATGGCTGATATTGAATTTAAAGAATCCTCTAAAGACGCTAGAGATTTTTTGAATTCAACAACTTCGCTTTCTTCAAATTTTTCCATTTTCTCATCCTATATTATTTACCCAATTATAACATAATGTCCGTGTAATGTCCAAGTAAAATATAGTAAAAAAATAAGCTTTTTTAGCATTAAAATAGCTAGACTAAAAGCCCATAATTTTTTCATATTCTTCAAGTTTACCGTGATAAATATAACTTTTATGTGGTGAAATTTCAAGAATAACATTAGCAACTTGGTTTACTAAAGCACGGTTATAAGTTGTAACAATAACACCACCACGATATGATACTAAGCCATCAATAACGCTATCTATACTTTCTGCATCTAAATGGTCAAGTGGTTGGTCAAGAATTAAGAAATTAGCTTCGCGTAGCATCATTCTAGCAAACATTAATCTTGCTTTTTCTCCACCGGAAGTTACTTTAACATTTTTAAGCATACTATCAGATTGGAATAGCATTCTTCCTAAATAACTTTTCATTCTAAAGTCACTATTATCTTTAGTTTCTTGAGTAGTATTTTCAAGTGGCCATTGACTAATTCATTCTAGTAAGCTTTCATCTTTCGCAAAGTATTTACTATTATCGTTTGGATAGTAAGTATATCTAACTGTTTGGCCTCATTTAACAGTTCCTTTAGTTGGTTTAATTTTACCCATTAAACATTCTAAAAATCTTGTTTTAGCAATGTCGTCTTCACCAATTAAAACCATTTTTTCACCGCGTACTAAAGTGAATGAGACGTTTTCAAATAATGTTTCTCCTTTTTCATTAACATAGCTTAAGTTCTCTACTTCTAAAATATCTTTGCCAGGTTCACGATTAATATCTCAGTGAATAAAAGGATATTTACGATTTGAAGGCTTAATTTCATCAAGTTGAATTTTATCTAGCCATTTTTTTCTAGAAGTTGCTTGGCGGCTCTTAGAAGCATTAGCAGAGAAACGAGCAATAAAACTTTGAAGTTTTTCTATTTGTTGTTCTTTTTTAGCATTAGCTTGTTTAGTTAATTCTTTTGCTAATTCACTTGATTGTTTTCAGAAACTATAGTTACCAGTATACATTCTTGCTTCGTTATAATCAATATCAACAATATGGTTACATACATTATCTAAAAAGTCACTATCGTGGCTAACTACAATAACAACATTTTTATAATCTACTAAAAAGTTTTCTAGTCATTTAATAGCGCGTAAATCAAGGTGGTTAGTAGGTTCGTCCATGATCAATATATCAGGGTTACCAAATAAAGCTTTAGCTAACAGAACTTTTATCTTTTGATTTGAAGTTAGTTCTGACATTTTTGCATACCATTTTTCTTTTGGTATTTGTAAACCAGATAAAAGTTCTTGTGCATCATTTTCAGCAGTTCAACCACCCATAGCACCATATTTTTCTTCTAATTCACCAGCATGAGTATAGTCTTCTTCGGTAGCATTAGGATTATTGTAGATAGCATCTTTTTCTTCTTTAATTTTAAAAAGATCCTGGTTGCCTGCTACTACAACATCAGTAACAATTAAATCATTATATTGGTTATGATCTTGAGCTAATACACTTAAACGCCTTCCTTTTTCTTTAATGATTTGGCCACCTGAAGCTTCAACTTCGCCAGCTAAAATTTTTAAAAATGTACTTTTACCAGCTCCATTAGCACCAATAATGCCATAGGTATTTCCTTCAGTGAACTTTAAATTAACGTTTTCAAAAAGTTTTTTATCGCTAAAAATTTTGCTTAAGTTTTGAACTTCTAACATATTGCCTCCAATTATTAAAATTAATTATTAGTAAAATAGTTGTCTTAATTATAAACAACGTTTAATTTTAGAAAACTAAATTCTTTACTTTAAAGAATCAGTAAAAGGTTAAAGTTTGTTTATTATTTTTGTATTTAATTGTTAACTTATTATATAAATGTTTGTATTTACATTTAGTTGAAAAATACATTAACTTTTCTTTACAATTTGTATATCTTTCACCAAGATATTTAAAACTTATAAATTAGCGAATACTCCTTTTCTATAGTTTAATTGGTAAAAGTAGTATATACCATAATTATCTTTAGCTGAAACAATAGTTATCTTAAAACTTTTTAGTTTTTGCACTTTAATCTAAAATTTCATTAAGAATAATTACTATTATAGTTTTTTAATCATTTTAATAATTTCATCAATAACATTTTCAAA
>CAMQBE010000110.1 GCA_946998935.1 uncultured Mycoplasma sp.
ATGGTGCAAACATTTGGACTATCTTTTTCACTAGTATAATGGCGAATTCTTTCTGCCATTTCATTAGCAGCTTTATTAGTGAAAGTTAAAGCCAAAATTTCTTTAGCAGGTATACCCAATTCATTGATTAAATAAGCTACTTTACGAGTTAAAACACGAGTTTTACCACTGCCTGCGCCAGCAATAATTCTTAATGGCCCATCAAAATATAAAAGTGCTTCTCGTTGTTCATCATTTAATAAATTTAAGATTAATTCTCTTTGGTTCATAAGACCTCCATTTTTATTTTTTATCTATAGATAAGTGTTTTTAGCAAATTATTCGTGTATGGTTACTTTTTCGTTTTGGCTTTCAAAAGGTATCAACTTATTACTTTCAAGTGAGTCGATTTGGTAATGTTTTAAATACACCACTCTTGTATTTGTTCATTTATCGAAAAGAGACAAATGATCAGCTCTAGCAAGATTTAAAACATAATTTATTAATGTTAAAAAAACTCAAAATCCGGATAATGTTTCAAGCAATTTATCAGCTATTACTAAGCGTTGATTACTTAAATCGTTACGTAAAATTGTTTGTTTAAATGTTTCAATTTCATTAGGCATAACTAACAATAATGGAATTAATAAGCAAAGTGCTCAATATCAAAATGTAAACTCGCCTCGTTTTAATAAAACTTTCCACGTTGGTTGGTTGTTGCCCAACACTTGTACGCGAGTAATTATCATGCCTATCGTTCGATAGTTAAACATTCAAGGAATAAACATAAAAAAGATTAAATCGTAGACAAATGATATTGCAATAAAACCATAATAATTAGCAGCAGTAATTGAGTTTTTATTAATGAATAAAAGGTAGTAACATAACGCATTGACACCGAGAAAAAGTGATAAATCGACGATGTTATATAAGAACCTTATTCAAACGTTTATGTTCTTGTGATACATTATTGAAGTTTATCCAAGATATCATTTCACTTTTTGATTTCTGGAACATATAACATGAATTGTGTTTCAGGATTTGAACGCAAAATATAAGGATTGGTTGAGAAGAATAATGAGTTTTCTTCATGCATCTTTTTAATATATTTATAAAGTTCATTGCTAAACTTTTGAGCTCTTTTTTCTGAATAATTACTTCGATCGTTAAAAAACTTACCAGTTAAAATGCTTGAAGGTCTAACTCTTCAAGAACTTAAAATTCCAGCTAAAAAGATTTGCATAAAATAGAAACTAGCATATTCAAGTTCCAATGATAATTTGATATTTAAAGCTTGCACATAGTTAGAAATATTTTTAAATTGGTTAATAAAATTAACTGGGTTCAATCATAAACTAGATGAAATAAATTCGCGAACAATGCGAGTATGAACATAAACATATTTTTGAGCATGAATCAAAAGATAATAAGTCAAATCGATGCAGAATTTTGCATCATTGCTTTCGTTAGGGTGATATTTAACAAACTTGTTTAAAAATGAAGATTTGTAAAGTTTATTAAAAATAAATGGGAATGCATAAGCTACAAATTCTGGTTCATTTTCGATATTATAAACATATCCAGGTTTTAAACGTGGATTTGGTTTTCAAGCTAGAGTTCCAATTAAACGAGGTCTAAATTCGATGATGTCACATTCATCATAAGTTTGAGTCAAGTCAATTAATTCTTTAACAAAATAGCTTCTAAATGGATTATCGTTGTAATAAATCATTGTATATTCACCTTTGATTAGATGAAATGCACAAACTATATCACTTTGAACACTTTTACGTTTGCTATTAACAACAAACTTTAACCGTGAGCCAAAAAACTCAAGATATTTATTTAATACGCTATACATAGCACTAGTCATATTTGAAAGCACTAAAATAAGTTCAAAATCTTGATTGTTTTGATCTTTGAAGCCCTCTAAAACTCTTTTAATATTTTTTGCACTAGAAATATTTGGACTAATAATTGATAATTTCATATTCACCTCTTAATTCACCTCTTACATTTTGATATTGCCACTAGTTCTTGGATATGGAATAACATCGCGGATATTATCTGCACCAGTAACATACATTACTAATCTTTCAAAACCTATACCAAAACCGCTTGAACCACAATCGCCAAAACGACGCAAATCTAAATATCATTGCAAATCTTCTTGGCTTATGCCAACTTCTAAAGCTCTTTGCAATAACTTGTCATATCTAACTTCACGTTGGCTACCACCTATTAATTCACCTATGCCTGGAACTAACAAATCAAAAGCAGCTACAGTTTGGCCATCATCATTTTGATGCATGTAAAAAGCCTTGAAGCTTTTTGGGAAGTTTATAACCGCCACTGGGCCTTTGACTACTTCTTCTGCTAAATATCTTTCGTGTTCGCTAGCAAAATCTAAACCAAAAGATATGTCTTTATTTTCAAAACGATTTTTAACTTTGTCTAATTCTTTTAATGCATCGCGGTAGTCCATAATAGCAAGTTTAGTTTTAGTAAAATGAGTCAATCTTTCTATTAAAGTTTTATCGACGTTTTCATTTAATCACTTGAATTCAACTGGATGTTTTTTCATAACTTCTTTAATAACGTGTTTTAATAAATCATCAGCTAGTTTAATATCATCATGTAAATCGCAAAAAGCTACTTCAGGTTCAATCATTCAGAATTCTGCTGCATGTTTTTTAGTATTAGAATGTTCTGCTCTAAAAGTCGGAGCAAAAGTATAAACTTTTTTGAAACCTATAGCATAACTTTCAGCATGCAGTTGACCAGTTACTCCAAGCGTTGCGC
>CAMQBE010000111.1 GCA_946998935.1 uncultured Mycoplasma sp.
CATTAAAAACTTTGCGCTCTTAAGTGAAGCATTTTGGCCAGGGTCATCGCCATCTAGGAAAATGATTATTTCTTTATTCTTTAATAAAGGTAAATGTTGGGCTGTTAAAGCTATACCCATTAAACATGTAGCATTTTCTATTCCTACTTTGTATAAGGCGATTACGTCAAAAAATCCTTCTGTAATAATGATAGTTTTTGTATCGTTTAATTTATTAATTCTTTGGTAGTTGTATAGGATTGATGATTTCTTAAAGAATTCATTTTCTGCACTATTAACG
This sequence comes from uncultured Mycoplasma sp., assembly GCA_946998935.1. Classification (GTDB taxonomy): domain Bacteria; phylum Bacillota_I; class Bacilli_A; order Mycoplasmatales; family Metamycoplasmataceae; genus Mycoplasmopsis. Next base: position 281 of record CAMQBE010000111.1, read on the forward strand.
TATTTAGGTTTAACATCTTTTTCAAGTGTTCTTGCACTAAAACCTACTACTTCATCATTTTCATTTTTAATTGCGAAAGTGATACGATCATGGAAAGTACATTCAAGAGTTTTAGGGTTAATTAAAGAAGCTTTAGCAAGTATTTCTGGTTCTTTTTCTAGTTCTTCTTTAAACAAGATTTTGAATTGTTCAGCTGAAGCATAACCAATATCAAAAGCTTGAATAGTTTCAGCATTTAAATGACGTTTATTGATAAATTCACTAACCTTAGGATCATTTTTGCATTTTATTAATTCGAGCTTATAAAGACTATTAGCTTTATTTAAGGCTGCAAGAATTTTTAATTCTTCTTCACTACGTTGATTACTTTTATAATCACTCATTGATTGATAATCAAAATTAATATTTAATCTATCAGCTAAATATTTAATTGTTTCTCAAAAACTTCAATGTTTATATTTAACTAAAAATTGAGCTACATTACCACCAGTTCCGCAAACAAAGCATTTAAAAATTTGTTTTTTAGTGTCAATATTCATTGAAGGGTTACGGTCATCGTGGAAAGGACAAAGACAAACATAGTTACGCCCTTTTTTACTTAGCGTAATAAAATTATTAATCACTTCGACAATGTCTGAATTAGCGATTATATTGTTAACTGTTTCTTTTATTTTATTGTCCATTAACTCCCTCTCTCTTTCTAAGATTATTATTTTTTAAGTTCTTTAACTAATTGAGATATTTTTACTCTTTTTTGGGCCATAGTATCGCGATCTCTTAAAGTAACACATTTATCTTCTAAAGAATCAAAATCGATTGTTACACACACAGGTGTACCAATAGAATCTTGGCGGCGGTATCTTTTACCTATTGAGCCAGCTTCATCATAAGCAACTGAAAAGCCTTCTTGCATTAATTTTTGATAAATTTTTTCTGCTTTATCACTTAGTTTTTTAACTAAAGGCAAAATAGCAACTTGATATGGAGCTAAATCTTTGTGTAGATGTAAAACTGTTCTAACATCATCTTTGTCTAGCTTTTCTTCATCATAACTATCAACTAATATAGCAAGCATTAATCTATCTAAACCTATTGATGGTTCAATAACGTAAGGTACATATTTTTCATTAGTAATTGGATCTAAATATTCTAAGTTTTCTTTTGTAGCTTTCATGTGAGCGTTCAAATCATAATCTGTACGATTAGCCACACCCATTAATTCGCCTCAACCAAAAGGGAATAGATATTCTAAATCGCTTGTAGCTTTTGAATAGTGAGATAACTCTTCTTTTTCATGTGCTCTAACACGTAAGTTTTGCTTTTGAATACCTAAAACATACATAAAGTTTTCAGCTTTTTTAAGGTAGTATTTAAAAGTTTTATCGCTTTCTTTAGGTTCACAAAAAACTTCTAGTTCCATTTGTTCAAATTCACGAGTTCTAAAAATAAAGTTTCCAGGCGTAACTTCATTACGGAAGCTTTTTCCTATTTGACCTATACCCATAGGCATTTTAGCACGCATAGTACGTTGAACATTCTTGAAGTTAACAAAGATACCTTGCGCAGTTTCAGGACGCAAGTAAATAGTACTTTTAGAATCTTCTGTAACACCTTGTTTAGTTTCAAACATTAAGTTGAACTTGCGAATATCACTTCAATTAGTTTTTACATTTTCATATTCTTTAACATGTTCTTTGAGATAATCGCGCATTTGTTCAAAAGTCATTTTTTCAGGGACAATGCTAGAGTCAATTTCTTGAATGATTTTGTCAGCACGATACCTTTTGCCATTTACTTTATTTTCAATTAAAGGGTCATTAAAATTACTTACGTGGCCTGAAGTAACTCATACTTGTGGGTTCATTAAAATTTTTGAATCAAGTAAGTAGTTTCCTTTTTCATTAAGAACGAAGTTTTGTTTTCAAAATTTACTAATGTTGTCTTTTAATAAAATTCCTAAAGGGCCATAATCTCATGTATTAGCTAGTCCGCCATATATTTCGCTGCCTTGAAAAACGAATCCGCTATTTTTAAGGTGGTTAATTAAAGTTGTCATATTTTTGTCTTTATTTTGCATGATGATTACTCCTTTATTCGAATTATGATTTTATTATTAAATCTAGTAATTTATATGAATATTTTATAGCAAAATAAAAAAACAAAAAGAAATGTATAAACATTTCTCCTTGATTTTGGAATTAATGTTAAACATTGAAGAATGTATATCCACCAGATAATTGGATGATTAATAAAACATCGATTGTTAATAAACCTAATAGTAGTAATGCAAGAATAATTATTAGAAATACATATCCTGCACGTAGTTTTTTAGCTTTAGGTTTTTCTTCAACTTCTTGGCCAGAAGTTATTTCTGGTTCTTTTTTATTTAAATCAACTAAAGCTTCAGTTTTTCTTTTTTCAGCTCCAGTAACAAACTCTTTATCATCTTCTTCGATAACTGGTGTTACTTT
>CAMQBE010000112.1 GCA_946998935.1 uncultured Mycoplasma sp.
ATTGCAACAATTTAAAATAAGGAGAATTATGGCTAAGTTTAATTTCAGAACAAAGGTATGGCCTAAGTATGTATTATCTGTTGGTGTTTTAGCTACTGCTACAGCTATAACAATGGGTAGTTTATATGCCTATTCAAAACACTCAGACCAGAAGATAGGTTCTAGAAGTGGCGTTGATCCATTTTATTTAATCAACGATTTCGCAAAAACAAAAAATGGTGTTGCAGCTTTTGTGACAACAAGTAAAACACAAGAAGTTGCTAAATACGATTTTAAAAACAACAAAGTTATTCAAGATGGCAAAGAATATAAAGTTGAAGATTTCTTAGATGAATATTTTAGAAAAAATAAGAATCTCCCTTTCTTACGTATTCGTTATGGTTCATTTGATTTCTTTAACGAATATATTGAAGCAGTAAATCCTTCAGAGTTTTTTAAATTCACTGAATGGTTTATGAGCAATGTATCTTGAGGACCTGAAATAATTACTTTAAAATCATTTTCAATCGTTAAAGGTGTTGAAATGCACGGTAATAGTATTACTCTAGGTGCACACTCAAATAAAAACAAAGAATATACAACCATCAAGTTTTATCCTGATGCATTTTTTGGTGCCTTGCCAATTTATTCAGAATTATCTGGAGTTGGTAATGCTCAAGATTCATTAGTTTATAAACTTAATAAAAAACTTTTAACTTCTGAACAATTAAGAACTTTTTTAGATACTATTAGCGAATATAATGCTATGGCTAATACATCTACGAATATTTTAAGTACTTATGGTTTTAAAAATATTCCTGATACAAGAAACTTAATAGGTTCAAAAGTTTGAGCGCTTAAAGGTGATTGAAAAAATAAAGTTAAAGATCTTTCTACTATAAAAGTTCTAGATGAAAATGGTAAAGAAGTAGAAATAAAACTTGATATTTTAGATGCAAGGTTAAACTTAAAAAGCCCATATTTATTAGTTGCTAATGGCGCAAATATAACTGAAGCTAGAGCTAATTTGAAAAAGCAATTAGAAGCTTTAAAAGCCAGTGATCATTTTGGTATTTTGAGCAATATTAATGCTGATACTGCCACTCTTGAAGAAAAAACAATTTCATATATTTCTCAAGAGTTTAACCCTTTAAATGACAGCAAAGTTCATGATAGATCTTTAGCTTTAGTATTTAATGATGGAACCGAATTCTTTGTTTACAATTCATTCAAAAATATTGAATACAACATTAATGACAAAATCTGGTCAGCAAATTCAAATACTAAACACGCATCTGAAGCTTTAACTGAAGCCAAAGCCAAAGCAAGTTCAATTTTAGAAGATTACAACCAATTACTTAATAATGATTATTCTCCAAAAGCATCAGTTAAAACCTTAGTCGATGATATTCTTAATAACAAATATGATTTAGATTTAGCCTTAAAACGTTTCTTTTTAGATGAAACCCAAAGAAAAGAAATCTTAAAAGATAGCGGATTAAATAAATATAATGAAGTTTTAGCTGAAGTTAATAAAAAGCAAAAAGCTTTAGATGATGTTTTAGCTAAACGCCTTAAAGTAGCAGGACAAATTGATACAGTTAATAATGAAATTTGAAAACTATATGACAAACTAGCTGATGTTAACTTACCTAAAGATGAAGCAGATAAAATCAGAGTAGAAATCAAAGATAAACAAAAAAATGTTGAAAATCTTGAAGCTCAACTTAATGGTCCATTAAATACTGATTTAGTTAATGCTAAAAAAGCTTTAGTTGATTATGTTAAAAATAATCTAACGAATAATAGTCAAATTAAAGACGCTTTAAAACAAGTTTTAAGTGAAGTAGTTGATAAAATTGACCCAATTCAATACTCTAAAAAATTATCTGAATATTTTGCTGAATTCTATCCAATTTACAAGAGATATAGAGAATTAGCAACTAATGGTGAAGAAATAGTTAAAAAATATAATGAATTACTTGGTGATTTAAAATTAACTAAAGCTACTTATGCCCAATTTCAAAGAGATGTTAATGACTATGAACCTGTAGTAAAAGAATTAAAAGAAGCTTTACAAACATATTTAGATAGTTGTGAAAAATTAAAACAAGCTTGCGATTTTTGGACTACTGCTGATTTAGATAAATATAATGAGATGATAGCTAAGTTTAACAAAATTAAAGAAGGCTATATTAAAAATACAGATTTAGTTAGAGAATTAATTTCAGTTAAAAACAAGTTAATTGAAACACCTAATGATGCAGCTTTAAAACAAAAAGAAACTGATTTAGGCAATCAAATTGATGCAGTTAGAAAACATAATGGCGAATTATATGTTGAATTAACTAAAGCTAGAAAAGCAATTAAAGAAATAAACGATAAAAAAGTTGTTGAAGAAGAACAAGCAGTTCAAAAATTAAGAGATAGAGTTGCACAAATAAATCAACAATTACAAGATCCTAATTTAGCTCCAAGTGAAAAAGATAAATTAAACAAAGAAAAATCTGATTTAGAAGCTCAAATTCCACTTAAAGAACAAGCAACCAGTGAACTAAAAATAAAATTAAAACATCTTTATGATACTTTAAATAGTTCATGAAACGGTAAAGTAACTAGTGCAGTTAATAAAGCTTGCTTGGATAAAAACTTAACTAGACTTGCTAACATGCTTAAAAGTATTGCAAAGATGTCTAAACTTATTAAAGAAT
>CAMQBE010000113.1 GCA_946998935.1 uncultured Mycoplasma sp.
TGAAACTGTTTTTTTAGGCTTATTTAAAAGAAAATAAACAAAGTTGTCTTTTGCTTCAAAATGTAAAACTTGACCTTTGACTTTAATAACATCATCTTCAGTAGCTTTAGAACCTAAAGCTACAACTTGTCCATTAACAGTTACTAAACCTTGAGCAATTAATTCTTCAGCTTGACGGCGTGAAGAATAACCAGATTGAGCAATAAGTTTTTGAACCCTAATTGCTTCCTTTTGCACAATTTACCTTTCTACAAAGATTTATAAAGGTTGAACTTTCATTCACTTTTGGTAAATCTTTTCTTGTTCTTCATTGAATATTATACCTTTATCTAAGTTATATTGATATGCACGTTTTACTACTTCTGCAAAACCTGCTGCAAAATCTTGATGAGTTAATGCTCTTAATTTTTGAATACCATCAAAAGCACGTCCATCGCAGATTTTATCTGCTACAAAAATTATCTTGTCTAAAATTGACAATTCCATATTTAAAGTTGTATGAACTTCGACTGCATGAACTATAGCTTCATTATTAACACAATAACAATATTTTAGTCATAATGCCCCACAAACTTGATGTAAGACATGTTTAGGATATAAACTTTTGTTATTGCCTTGTAAGCCAAGAGAAGTAATGAAATCACGTGAATCTTCTTCGCTTAATTCTTTACATACATCATGAAATAGCCCTGCGTAATAAGCTACTTTAGCATCATGTTTAACAGCCTTTGCCATTTCAGCAGCATATTCAGCCGCAGCTACACAATGCTTTGCTCTTTTAGCACTTAAAATTGAGTGAATAATTTCTTTGGCATAAAGAAAATGTTCACCAATATATTTATTCACTTCTTCAGAAGTATATTCAAGTCTGCCTGCTCTAACTTCTGTTGAAGATTCAGGATACATTTCATTTTTTAATAGTTGCATATTATAAGTTTTGAAATTGCGATTCATTGGTTTATTATTTCTTTTAAAAATAACAAATTGGCAAGTCTTCGCCATTTCTTCTGCATACTCTCATTTATGATATTGATTAACTAAATCACTTCCCATGATTCAATATAATTCATCATTAGGATATTTTTGCTTGAAATATCTTATGGTTTCAAAAGTATAACTTACGCTACCACGCTTAGTTTCAAATTCAGATATTTCAAAGTTACCTTTTAGATTTTTAAGTGCTAATTTAAGCATGTTAATTCTATCTTCAACAGCTACAGCGTGAGCATTCTTTTTAAAAGGAGAAATAGCTGTAGGAATAAAAATAAATTTATCCAATTTAAGTTCTTTATAGGCAAATTGGGCAATTTTAGTATGTCCTAAATGAACTGGATTAAATGAACCACCAAATAAAGCTATCTTCATATTTTTCTCCTTTTAAATATTAATTTATTGCTTAATTATATCCTACTTTGTGTGAATATCTTCTTCTAAATAACGGCTTTGAATTCCTTCTTTAACTTTATCTCTTTCGAATTCATTTCCTAATTTAACAACGCGTTTTTTTAATTTATAATTAACTTCGTCAACTAAGCATTTATATTTTGCATGTTCTGAATTATCAACTTCTTCAAATAATGAAACTGGTGTTGAAATTTCAAATTCATTTTTTAGATTGTTTAAACGTACACCAATACCTCTAATTGTGTCTTCTTTCCACATTGTATTAAATAATTTTCTAGCTTCATTATAGATACTATCAGCATCATTAATAGGTACATTCAAATGCTTTTGCTTTGAATGCCATTCTCTATCAGTGCTGCGCATATTTAAAGTTATAACATAACCTTTTAAGGTTCTATTTTGCGCTCTTAAAGCAACCTTTTCAGATAACTTACGAATGATTTTTAATATATCTGCTTTTTCATCTAAATCTTGTGATAAGAAGGTTAATTCATTACCGATAGTTTTTAAATCGTTATGCTCATAAGATAATTGATCATTACCATGGCCTTGAGCTTCTGCTATAACAATTGGAGTACGAGAACGAAGTAAATCACGTAATTTTAAATTATATGGATCAGCATTAGCTAAATCTCCAATAGTATTAATACCTATTTCTCTTAATTTATTAGCTGTAGGTGCACCAATACCAAAATAATCTAAAATATCTAGAGGCCAAATATCTTTAGATACATCTTCTTCTCTTGTTACACGCACACCGAAAGGTTTACCTAAATTAGTGGATAATTTTGCCAAAAACTTATTGTATGAAATACCAACTGTAAGAGGAATTTTAAAGTTATTTAAAATATCGTTTTGTATTTGATAAGCTAGAAATGTTGGGTCTTGATTTTGAACTTTGTCAGTAACATCTAATCAGCATTCATCAATTGAAAACACTTCAATATTTTTAGTGTAATGTTCAGCAACATAATCAAAAATTCTATTTGATAAATTCAAATATAAAGAAAAATCAGGTTCAATAAAAATAGTTTTAGGTTCCACTTCTATAATCTTGTGTTTAGGTCATCCTGCTTTAACACCTTTAGCTTTTAATTCATAACTTACACTAGCAGCAATAGCACGTTTAGCAGATTTAGCTATAGCAATTGGTTTACCTAATAATGATGAATCTAAAGTTCGATGGGCTGAAGCGAAATAGCTATCAAAATCCATGTGAAATATAACTTTTTTATTTTCTTTCATTCTTTAACCTTGCACTCAAAGCATTGGCTAGTAAT
>CAMQBE010000114.1 GCA_946998935.1 uncultured Mycoplasma sp.
AATAAATCAATATCATTTTGATTAATTTTTTCGCCTTTAATAAATTTAACGTATTTATCTATAAACAAGATAGCTTCGTCAATTTTCATACCATTAATTTTTGCACAAAGCATATCGCTAGCAGCGATGTAAAAAGCGCATCCATAACCAGCAAAATAAAGGTCTTTTATTTTACCGTTTTCAAGTTTATAATCAAACTCTAAATAATCGCTACATACTTGACCATGACATACAGTTGCTTCTTTAATAACTTCTTTTTTATATTGAGGTTTTAAATAGTGATTCATAATCAAATCACGTTTTTCATTATCATTATAAGACAAGGAAATCACCTCCATTTTTTAATGCTTTAACTAATTTATCAATATCTTCTTTAGTGTTATAAATTCCTAAAGAAACTCTTAAAAACGATTTTTCTTTCATAAGATTTTTTAAATAATGAGCGCAAAAAATACCACTACGAACATAAATATTTTTGCTTCCTAAATAAGTCGCTACATCTTGGCAGTCAGCATTATTCATATTCATCATAATTAAATGATGACCTCTTTCAGAATAAATAGTTAAATTAGGTACAGTTTTTAATTGATCATAAGCATATTCAGATAATTCTTTTAATACTTTTTGAGTATATTCATACCCTATATATTTATTGAAAAAATCAATGCTTTTAGACCACATATAAATAGCAGCTAGATTAGGTGTACCAGGTTCATACAAAGCATTTAAACTATTTGTATTTGAATATTCACAAGGACTGTCAATGCTTGTTACTGCTCCCCCACCAAAAGCTACAGGTTTAAGATTTTTAAGCAATGATTTTTTAATTGCCAAAATTCCAAAACCGGTAGGACCATAAAATTTATTCGCGCTCAAAGTAATAACATCAGAGTTTTTTAAAGAACATTTTTCATAAACAATAGCTTGAGCAGCGTCATTAACTACAATAGCATTAAAACTATGTGCTTTTTGATAAATACTATCCATATCTTCATTTGCTTGTAAATTATTTGAGACTTGACTTAGTGCAACTATTTTAGTTTTTTCATTAATATCTTTTAAGATATTTTTTGAAACAACCACTTTAGCTTTAGTTTCTTTAGCAACTTCAATTCAAGGTACAAAGTTTGATGAATGATTATAAACTGAAAGTAAAATTTCATCATTTTCTTTAAGTATTTGTTTGGCCATTAAAGCAAAAGTATTTAAACTTCCTGTAGCCCCTGAAGAAAATAAAACTTCTTCTTCATTAGCATCAATTAAACGGCCAACTTTTTTTCTTAAATTCTTAATTGTGGCATAGCTTTTAAGTCCTAAAGGTGTGTTTACTGTTCTTACAGAAACACTAAAGTCTTTGTAAAATCTATCACAAGCTTTAATTGCTACATCTGGTTTTAATACTAAGGCTGCGTTGTCTAAATAAGTTATCTTATTAGCCATTGGAAAATGTTCTCTTAATGTTTTCATAATATGTATTTTATTATTATTTCTAAATGTGATAACATTTATTCAAAATAAGTTAATTAACATCAATAACCAATGTCAGTTGAAATATGAAATAATACTAAAAAGGAATTTTTAGCATTTTCTTTATTACTAATAAAGAGCAATATCAGGCTAAAAAAGAGCCTTAAAAATATATAACTATTTACTAACCTAAAAATATTTTTAATATATAATAAGAAAGCTATTTATAATAAATAACGTTTTTGAGGAGGAAACATGAGACAAACAACTATTGTTAACCGTGATAAAGCTAACAAAAAGTGATATGTTGTTGATGCTAGTAACCAAGTAGTTGGTCGTTTAGCCGCTTTTGTTGCTTCTGTTGTTAGAGGCAAAAACAAACCAACATTCACTCCAAATGCTGACATGGGTGACTACGTTATTGTAATTAACGCTGAAAAAGCAATTTTCACTGCTAAAAAAGAAGAAAACAAAGTATATCGCCACAATACAGGATACCCTGGTGGATTAAGAAGCATTACTGCTGCTAAATTAAGAGCTAAAAAACCAGGTGCTATTGTTGAAAAAGCAATCTACGGAATGATTCCACATACAAAATTAGGGAACAAACAACGTAAAAACGTATTTATCGTTGTTGGACCAGAACACAAATATGCTGCACAAAAACCAGAAAGATTAGAGGTAAGATAAGATGGCTGAAGCTAAAAAAACTACAACTAAAAAAGCTACTCCTAAAGCAAATGGTATTGAATACCGTGGCTTAGGACGTCGTAAAGCATGTACTGCTAGAGTTATTTTAAGACCTGGTAAAGGTGCATTTATCATTAATCATCGTGAAGCAAAAGCATATTTAAATTCAGATCTATACATTCAGGATGCTGAACAACCATTAGTATTAACAGGTACAAAAGGAACTTTTGATATTACTGTTAATGTACGTGGTGGCGGTTTAAGTGGACAAGCTGGAGCTATCCGTTTAGGTATTGCTCGTGCTTTATTATTAGCTAGTGAAAGCTACCGTGAAAAATTGAAACCAGCTGGTATGCTTACTCGTGATGCACGTGTTGTTGAACGTAAGAAACCTGGTTTAAACAAAGCACGTCGTGCACGTCAATTCTCAAAACGTTAGTATTTTATTTAATAATTATTGTCTTGCAATATTTTATAATTGAATATGCAAGACTTCAATGCGAGCGTAGC
>CAMQBE010000115.1 GCA_946998935.1 uncultured Mycoplasma sp.
AGTTTTTGTAAATATCATTACATAGCTTAACATAATTTGTTTTAAAAATATTTATGCCATTTGCCATTTCGCCAATATTTTCTTTAAGTAATTGCAAAGCCATTGTTTTAAGAGGATAAGCATATTTATATAGTGTTTGTTCTAAAGAACTAACTAAAGAATTAGAGAAATCAGAATAATTACTAATTTCATTATATTTGCTAATTAAAGGTATTTCATCTTGAATATCAACAGAAGTAGCTAAGTTTAAAAAACCTACTCCGTTAAAAAGTTTTTTGTCTTTATCACCAAAGTAAATATTTCTCTTTAAATCGGTATTAGTTGCTCTACTTGTAACTTCAAAAGAATAATTAGAAATTATTTGATTTTTGTTGAATTTAACCAAGTTAATAAACTTATCACCCAAAAGGTCTTTAGACTTATCTGAAATAAAAATTGCGTGTCTAGTATTTTGATAAACATTAATTAAAGGAAGGTCAATATAATTGTCCTTATCCTTAGTTGCTTTATAACATTTTTCAATACTAAAAACCTTTTCTTTATTCATAGTATTAATAGTATAAATTAATAAAGAATTTTATTACTTTAAATTTTAATTATTTAATCTAATATTCAAATAGAAAAACGCTAATTGAGTATAATTTCAATAATATTTTAATTTTAAGGAGCAAACATGTTTAACAAGATAAAAGGAACAAGAGATTTAAGTCCTAAAGAAGGCGCTATTTATGAATTAATTAGAAAAACTTTTATGCAAGCTGCTAATTCTTTTAATTTTAATTATGTTGAAACACCAATTATTGAACCTGCATTATTGTATCGTCGTTCAGTTGCTGGTAGCGACATTGTTAAAAAAGAAATGTATGAATTCAAAGACAAAGGCGATCGTGATATTGCTTTAAGACCTGAAGGCACAGCTGGTTTTATTAGAGCTTTGGTAGAAAATAAATGATATGCTAGTGCTAAAGTTTCAAAGTTCTGTTACTATGGACCAATGTTTAGATATGAACAACCTCAAAAAGGGCGTCAAAGACAATTCTATCAAGCCGGTGTTGAAGCTATAGGTGAAGCTAATAGTTATCAAGACGCTGAAGTAATCATTTTAGCTGATAACATACTTAAAACTTTAGATATTTCAACAACCTTAAAAATTAATTCAATAGGTGATTTAGAATCAAGAACAAATTATCAAAAAGTACTCAAAGATTATTTATCAAAATATAAAGATCAATTATCTCCTTTAAGTCAAGAAAGATTAGAAGGTAATGTCTTAAGAATTCTTGATGATAAAGAAGATAGTGCAAAAGATTTTGTTAAAAAAGCTCCTAAAATTAATAAATATCTTTCAGCTAAAAGTGATGAATACTTTAAAGATTTATTAAGAATTTTAGATAATCAAAATATTAAATACCAAATTGACTATTCATTAGTTAGAGGCTTAGATTATTATGATGAAGTTGTCTTTGAATTTGTTTCTAATAGTCAAAATGCAGGTAGTCAATCTACAGTTATTGGTGGTGGAAGATATTCAAATTTAATTAAAGAATTAGGCGGTCCTGATTTAAGCTCAATTGGTTGAGGTTTTGGTATCGATAGAACTGCTGAAATTATGATGGAAGAGCAAATTGAATTAAGAGATGAAGATGTTGAAAAAGTTGATGTTCTTGTAGCTTGCACAAGTCAAAAGAATTTTGACAAATTGTTCTCATTGACAAATGAATTAAGAAATTATGGCATCAAATTAGAAGTAGTTAAAGAATTAACAAAAAGTAAAAAAATTTTTGATAAAGCAGCTAAATTAAACGCTTCATTTGTTATCTTTGATGATGAAGTTGTTTCTAAAGATATGTTCATTGTAAAATGTTTAAAATCAAATGATAAAATCACTTTTGATTACAATGAAGATGGCTTCTTAGATTTATTAGAATTCTTATCAAATAATGGCTTAAGTGCTTTAGATGATTTAATGATAGAAGACGAGGAATAAAAATGAAAAGTAAAAAAATAAATAATGGCGAATTAAGATTAAAAGATAAAGGTAAAAAAGTTACCTTACAAGGTTGAATCGCTAACAAGCGTCGTTTTGGTGAATTAACTTTTATTGACCTTCGCGACCGTTCTGGTATTGTGCAATGTGTTTTAGACCAAGATGTTAAAGCAACAAAAGAAAGTATTATAGAAGTTACTGGTGAAGTTGTTGCTAGAAAGCAAGCTAATAAAAATATCCCTACTGGTGATATTGAAATAGCAGTAAAAAGTTACCAAGTTTTTGTAACTGCTCCAGAAGAATTGCCTTTTGCAATTCGTGATGATATTGATGTCAAAGAAGAAACAAGATTAAAATATCGTTTCTTAGATTTACGTAGACCAAAGATGCAAAAAAATATTATGCTTAAAGATAATATTATGTTTGCTGTGCGTGAATATATGCATGAACATGGTTTTTTAGATATTGAAACACCTATGCTTGCCAAAAGCACACCTGAAGGAGCTCGTGACTTTATTGTTCCTACAAGAAACAAAAATGAATTCTGAGCTCTACCTCAAAGTCCTCAATTATTTAAACAATTGCTTATGGCTTCTGGTTTTGAAAAATACTATCAATTTGCACGTTGCTTTAGAGATGAAGATTTA
>CAMQBE010000116.1 GCA_946998935.1 uncultured Mycoplasma sp.
TTGTTCTTTTGTAAATTGTTTTTGTGACATAAAAAGACAACTCCTTTCGAAATTGCCTCCATATTTCCGAGCAGTTTACTTAAAGCTTCCTTAATAAAATAATTATTTTTGAGTCATAACAATCTTGTTTGTTATTGTGTATTTACCATTAGAATCAACTTCACCATATTTAGCAAATTCAATAGCAAATGGTTTGGCTATAATGTTAGCAGGAGTTGAAGCATTTTGGTTTAAGAATTTAGCATAATCAACAAGTGATTCAATCAAGTCGCCACCTTCAAATACATCATCTACTCCTGGAACTTTAGGGTCATTTTTCTTAATCATGGTGTATTTGTCTCCACCAGCACATATATAATCGTTAGTTACAACATAGTATGTTTGGTCATCTTTAATTTTTTTTCCGTTAACTTTTAGTGTTCCCTCTTTGATTGTATTCTTTCTTGTTTTTTGACTAGGATTCTTAGGGTCAGCAACATCTTCATAAAGTATTTCCATTGATACGTTGTGTGAGTATTGTCCATAACCTCCAGCTCCTATAAAGTCAACACCGTGAGCGAACATTTCTTTTAATGTTTTACCTTTAATACCAACTGCTGATATTCTATTTCCAAATGGAGCCAATGCAAGCATGTCGCCTTTAGTAATTTGGCCTTTATTCAAGTTGGTTCTTAAGCCACCGCCATTCATTAAACCAACAACATTATCTAATGTTAAAGCTTCAGTAATTTTAGAAGGTTTTTTGTTATTTACAAAGTCTCATGCCAATGCATCAGAAACAAAGATGCCTAAGTTTGTAGGTTCAACTCTTCCTCTTCAATATGGCAAGCCAGCTACTGTTACTTCATCAGTGTGTTTGAATTCGACGTCTGAAATAAATAATTTTTCAGCTTTAATTTGTTCAAATTTTTCTTCAAGTGGACCAATTAGTTTTTTGTATTCGCCTTCAAGTAGACTACTTGTGGTTAACAATTTACCGTTGATAAGTTCCATGTCGTTAATATCTCAAAGTGTTTGTTTCATGTCAGTAATTAAACCTGTTTTGGTGTTTAACACTAAGTCAATATCACCGACAAATTGTGTATAACATTGAGTTTGTGTATCGTAGTTAACTTCTTTACCAGCAGCATTAGAAGTATGAACGGGAACATAAGTGTGGCTATGGCCGTCAATAATTAAATCTAATCCTGTTACATTTTCAGCAAGATATGTTGAGTTTCATTCTAGTGTTGTTCTACCAACACCTAAGTGTGTTAAAGCAATTACGAAGTTTACTTCTGGGTGATATTTCTTAATTTCATCAATAGTTCTTTGTGCAGCTTCAACTGGTTGTTGGAAGATAACATCTTTAGAATTTCTAGGGTGGCTAGTTCAAGCTGTATCTGGGGTTGTAATTCCAAAGATAGCAGCTTTAACTCCAGTGCTTAATGTTTTAATAATATATGGTTGGAAAACATGTTTGCCTGAAACATCCTTGCCATCTTTTTTAATACCTTTTTTGTAAACAACATTAGCAGATAAATATGGCATACCTTTTTCAGTTGACATTTTGTCTAATTTCAGTATGTTATCGAGGCCAAAGTCAAATTCGTGGTTACCAATAGCAACTGCTTGGTATCCCATTAATTGAGCCATTTGGGTGATAGTTTCGCCTTTATCTGAGTCGTTCATAGGCAAACCTTGAATTAGATCGCCAGCTGAAAGAATTAATTCAGGATTTCTACCTTCATAGAAAGCGGCTGTGCCAGTCATACCAATGTAGTTATTGTATTTAAAATCGTCAGCTAAAATACGTCCGTGTTCATCATTAGTATGGAATATTTTAATTGTTTGCAAGTCTGTAAATTGTTCTACAGCTCTTAATTCTTCATATAATTTTACGATTTTGTCTTTTAGAGTTTTCATTTCAGCTTGCTTGCCAGCAACAAAATCAGTTCTTGCTTTTTTAGCAGCTTCTTTTTTATCTTTGTCGGCTGCATCAATAGCTTTTTTAAGATTTAACAATTGTTTAGCATAGCCATTGATTTTAGCTTTTTGGGCATCAATTTCAGCTAAGTAAGCGATTCTTAAAGTTGCAGCTTGGGTTTCAATAACTTTATTAGCGTCAGCTTTTTTAACTTCTTCAACATATTGTTTTCTTAAAGTGTTTAAACTTTGAACATCTTTAGCATCATTAAATTGCACTTCATATTTTGTATAAATAGGTGCTACTGATGTGTTATAAAAGTTTTTAATTTCATCATTTGAACAATTCTTAAGTAGTTCGTTATCGTTTGAGATTGCTTTTTTATTTGCATTTATATCTGTAAAATCAGCTTTAAAGTTTTCGCCTTCATCTGAAGATGTTTTATTGCAACCAGCTGCAATGAAAGGAATGGCCATAACGCTAGGCATTACCATACCAAAACCTAAGAGGTTTCTAAATTTGTTTTTCATATATACTCCTTAATTAGCATTGATAGATATTTAATATCTACCAAAAAATTATATATATGCTTTTTATGCCAAAAAATATATTTTTAAAATGTGGAAAGCAAGGTTTTGAGTTTTCGTAAAATGTTGATAACATAGAGTTTTAAAGAACAAGCAAATTTATTTTAAAAAATTTAGCACTCCCCCCTTTTGAGTGCTAA
>CAMQBE010000117.1 GCA_946998935.1 uncultured Mycoplasma sp.
CAGGTAGTCTTTTCATTTTAAAAGTAGTAGAAGCTAAGTATGTTCCTGAATCACCTGATGAAAGAATGGCATCTGCTTTTTTGTTTAGAACTAAATCAATAGCTTGATTCATTGAAGTATTTTCATGAACGGATTGACGAATATTTTTAGTATCGCTTGGTAAGCTAGGATTATTAACTATGCTTAAACGTTCAGGAAAAGGTTTTTTCTTTAAAGAATAATATTTTTTAATTTCTTCTTCTGGTCCAACTAGAATAATTTCGAAATTTTCATTTTCCATCAAGAAAGTTTTAGCAGCATCGCAAGCCGCAGATATACCATTATCATTACCGTTTATATCAAAAGCAATTTTAAACATATTCCTCCTATTTATAGTGTTTCTATTCAAATCCAATTATAAAATGATAGTTAGGTTGATTACCATTAACTACTTCAACAGAAGCGTCATAATGTGACTCAATAAAGTTTTGTAGTTCTTGAGCATCTGGTTCACTAGCATCATTACCAAAATATATAGTAATTAACTCAGTATCTTTAGATGTTACTTTTTTAACAAGTTTTTTAGCAGCGTCTAAATAGCTATCTGCAACAATAATAATTTTATGATCTAAGATACCAATAAATTGGCCTTCTTTAATTTTGATACCATCAATATTTGTACTACGAACACTTTTAGTTATTTCACCAGTTTTAACTAATTTAATAGCATCAGTCATGTTTTCTCTATTTTCTTTAACAGTGTTATCTTTTGCAAAGTTTAATAATGCTGAAACCCCTTGAACTTGGCTTTTTGTAGGAATTATATAAACTTTTTTATCATTGACTGATTGTGCAGCTTGTTCAGCAGCCAAAAAAATGTTTGAATTATTAGGCAAGACAAAAACGTTCTTAGCTTTAACACTACTAATAGCATCTAAAATATCTTGAGCTGAAGGGTTTTGAGTTTGACCACTTTCAATAATAGCATCTACTCCATATTCTTTCATTCTATCTATAATGCCTGAACCTAAATTACATGAAATAATCGCGCATTTTTGTTTTTCATTTTCATCACTTTGATTAATAATGACGTTCTTGTTTCTACTATCAGCAGCTTGACGTGTCATGTTTTCAGATTTAATCTTGATAAATTCACCATATTTTTGTCCAAAATTTAACATGTCGCCAGGTTTTAAAGTATGACCGTGAACTTTTAAAATCTTTTCATCTTGAACAACTACTAATGAATTAGCTTTTTTCATTAAGGCATTTTCAAAAGCGCTTTTATCAAAGTTTTTAACATCGGTTAATTCTACGATAAACTCTGTACAATAGCCAAATTCGCCATTATATACTTCAGAACTAGAAATGAATGTGTCTGCTTGTTTTTCTTCATTTGATTCTTCAATAGGTTGCCCTTTAAAGTAGCTATACATACCAAAAAGCAAAGCTTGGAGACCTTCACCACCAGAGTCAGTTACACCAACTTCACGTAAAATCTTTAATTTATTTGGGGTATTGTTACATGCTTGACGTGAGAATTCATTAGCTAGTCTAAAGAAATCTTCAACACTAGAATCTTTAGTAATATCTTTTTCTATTGCTTCTGTGGTTTCTCGAATAACTGTTAAAATGGTTCCTTCAACAGGTTTTAAAACAGATTGATAAGCTTTTTCAGTAGCTTTTTTAAAACCATCTAATAGTTCTTTAACTGAAGCTTCTTTTAAATTAGCGAAAGAAAGAGAAAGGCCTTTAAATATTTGGCTCAAAATAACACCAGAGTTACCGCGAGCACCTAATAACATATTTCTTGAAACAATAACTGCTACATCACCTAATGGCATTTTATCAACGTTAGTAACAGTTAAAGCATCAACTGCTGCTTTGGAAGTTGATGACATATTAGTTCCTGTATCACCATCTGGAACTGGGAAGACATTTAAAGCATCTATTTTATTTTTAGAATTAATTAAATTATTAGCACCTGAAATAAAGGCTTGCGCAAAAGTTTTACCATTTAATTTAGTCATTAGTTAGCCCTCCAATAAATACATTTAATTTCCCAAAACTTTCTTTTTGATTACGCAAAGTATGTTTAAGTAAAGCACTTAAACTTTCAACAATGGCTCTTGCATTAGCAGTTTTAAGAATAATTAAGTGAGCTGAGAAATTCCATTTACTGTTGACTTGTTCAACATTAAAAAGTTGTTTTTCATTGCCTTCAGGATTTTTTTCGCTTTTAACAGCATGTATCCCAGGAGTACTTTCTATAACATTTAAAAATAAGTCTTTAGCTTCTTCAATAGTCATCTTATATAGCCTCTTCTTTCAAGATTTAATATATTATTAAATAAATAATATCTTTATTTTAATACAAAAGCTAATTTAGCTTATATATAATACTATAAACATAAATATTAACTAAGTAAAAAGACGGTGAGTATGGAACAAGTGGCTAAAAAAGGTATCGTTATTGAAATTAAAGACAACGACAGAGATGAAAACGCAGGCAATGTTACTATTTTTACTGCCGATGGTTTTTTATATTTACTAGCTCGAGGTATTAATAAAAATGAAAGTAAAAATCGACCTAATTTACAAATAGG
>CAMQBE010000118.1 GCA_946998935.1 uncultured Mycoplasma sp.
AAAACTCAGAAGTTATGAAAGAATATCAAGCTAAGAAAAAATAAGGAAAAAACTGGACAACAAGTCCAAGAAAAATCTATATTTACCTTAGCTACATCTTGGTTCTTAAAAATACTTGTACTTTCATTCTTTGCGTTGATAATTCTTTTCCCATTCTTCTTTATGATTAGTATTTCATTAATGTCTAAAAACGAAGCACTTGATTTAACTAATCACTTCAAGCTAATACCAAAGGAAGCTATTTGAGATAACTATAGAATTGCCGTTGAACCACAAGGCAATAAAGTATCATATTGATCTGCTTTTTGATTAACGACTTCCAATGTTCTATTTTCAATAGTATTTAAAATCTTTATTACTATGCTATGCGGATATGCTTTTTCATTAAAAAAATGAAGAGGTAAGGAATTTGTATGAGCAATCTTCATGTCTCTACTAGTTCTACCTGAAGTTGCGTTATTAACAGGTCAATATGGTGTTACAGTCTGAATTAACAAAAAAACAAATATGATGAATAATTATCTAGGTCTTGTAACGATTATTGCTTTACCATTTATGGCTAGTGTCTTTAACTCTTTGATGTATCGTAATGCTTTTGAAGCAATACCTTCAAGAATCAAAGAAGTAGCTATGATTGATGGTGCTGGCGGAGCTAAATATTTATTTAAAATTGCTATCCCAATGGTTTCACCAACCACTTTAACAATCATTATCTTAACTGCTCTTGCTTCTTGAAACTCATATTTATGACCTAACTTGGTTTCAAACCTAGCAGGTACTAAAAATGCAATTATGTCAGTTTGATTATTTGGCGTAGGACAAGACCCTGTTGAAGCAACACGTGTTTACCAATCAATTAAAATGGCTGGTGCTGTACTTGTTATTCTTCCAATGTTTATCCTCTACTTCTTATTTAGAAAGAGAATTATGTCAGCTATATCACGTCAAGGTAGCACAATTAAAGGATAGGAGAAATTATGAAAAAAATAAACGTTAAAGTTAAAACAATTATTTGGCTAATCCTTCTAATTGTGGCCGTAATATCTTTAATCCTTTGTAGTATTACTATTCACAATGGTATGCAATTAAAAAACGCTATGACTGTTGTGCAACTTGATGAAAAAATTCAAAAAGAAGTGAACACAGTTGTTTCATATTGTTGAGGATTTACCTTCTTATCAATAATTATTATATTAATGGGTTCATATATAGTCTTTGCCGGTTTTAAAAGTTGAAACTATCAGGCAACAGTTTAGGAGAAAAAATGAAGAATAAATGAAAATTATTACTTACTATGCCTATCATTGCAACGCCATTAATAACTAGCTCATGTTTATTAAAAATTCCAGAAGAATACAAGTTCGCTATTGATTATTCAAAACATAACTATTTAGCTGATAAAAAACCATACTATGAAATTGATCAAAATTGTTCAAAAGAAGAAATCCAATTATGTAAAGAAATTAAAAACTCTACATTATTAAGAATCTTTAACAAACAGATGAAAGTCTTTTGACTACCTAGAAATATTTCTTCTGATAATCTAAAAAATATTGAATATGATCGTGCTACAGAAATTATTAGATATTACCTTGAAGATACGCCTTTTTATTTCAAAATAGTACAAATGCAAAATGCTATTTACAAACCATTTAACACGTCTTGATACTATAAAAAAGCTGAAAATGGTATTGACAAAATCAAGATTTCTCAAAAAGAATACGAAAATGGTAAAAATGATCCAAAAATAGCTGCAAATTATTTCACTGAAAAACATATAGCAACAGAATTAATTAAATCAGACTTTGATAAAGAATTACCCTTAAATTATGTTGATCCTTATTATTTTAAAAAATTCCTTAATGATTTGGCCAAAATGAATAAAGCTCCATTTAAAGAAAGATATATTAATTTATTAAAAAGTTTTAAAAAGTTTAATGTAAAAATGAGTATTGATGCTAAGCAAGGAATGTGGTATGGTTTCCCAGTCTTACAATGTTTTTATGGTGCTAGTGATGGATATGTATCATATACAAATGAAGACTACAAAATCTTTACTAAAGATTTAACTAAAAACAAAGAACAACTAGATAAATATATTGAAGATTATATTAAAAGCCCTGAAGCATTCTTTAAAAAACCTGAAATAGTAAGCATTTTAGATACAAGACAAGCAGTTAAAGAAAATATAAAAAAATATATCAACTACAAAACTACTGAAGAAACTGTGGCTGATACTATAACTAAAATCTTGTTTTATTCTGACCAAAGCCAAAAAATACAATTAAATATGGCTTATGATACACAAGCTGATAGTAATAGCAAAACAAGGTTAGTTTATTATTTAGAAGTTTTTGAAAATGGCAAATGAACAGCTTATGATGTAATTAATGACTTATTAAGTATTACTGAAAATACAACTGATATTACATCATACGAAAAACTACCAGTTAATTGAGAATTCACAATGGATATCCCAAAGAATGAATGAGGAAATCAATCTGGTTCATTTAAATCTGTAGATGCTAAATTAAGAAACAAATATTTTGTTTCAACTC
>CAMQBE010000119.1 GCA_946998935.1 uncultured Mycoplasma sp.
CTTTAGAAATTTAAAAACAAGAAAAATGAGAACATTTTTAACTGTTTTAGGAGTTGTTATCGGAGCGACATCTGTTTTAGTAATGATTTCAGTAGGAATAGGTTATAGAAAATCAATGGTAGATGCCTTTGCATCTATGGGCTCTTTAACAACATTAGAATTAAAAACTTCCTATTATGATGAAAAAAGTCAGATGGAAAATAAAACTCAAAAAAAATTAAACGATGCAGCCATAAATGAGGTTTCAAAAGTAAAACATATTTTAAAAGTTATGCCTATTTACCAAGGTGTTGCTTCGTTAAAATCAGGTAAATATGTAAATGATTATATAGATGTTAAAGCAATGCCGCCGGAACTTATGGAAGAATTCTCCTACAAATTAGGAGAAGGAAGATTTTTAGAAAATTCAGATCTTAGTGGAGGAGTAGTTTTAGGTTCTGAAGTTGTAAAAGGCTTTTATGATCCCAAAAGACCGAATATGAGAGGAAACCTATCTGATAAAGTAAAACCTATGGATTCAAAAATCCAAATAACATCATTGTCAAAAATGGATGAAAATGGAATGGGTCAAACTTTTGATACATTTTCAGAAGATAGTTCAAAAACTTATATAGAAAGAATTAAAGTTGTCGGGACTCTTGAAGACAATCCTGATGACTGGGAAAATTCAAGAACAATTTTCATGACTATTAACTATATGAAAAAATTAATGAGAAATTTTGATCAAGTATCAGGAACAAAAACTGCTTTCGGCAATTATTCTACAATAATGATAAAAGTTGACAGCATGGAAAATATAAAAGAAGTTCAAGAAAGTTTAAAGGCCATGGGCTATTACGCAGTTAATTATTTGGCAGAATATGTAAATGAGATGAATAAACAACTTGCAATGACTCAGGCTATCCTTGGAGCTATAGGGGCAGTTTCTTTTTTAGTTGCATCTATTGGTATAACAAACACAATGATAATGGCAATTTATGAAAGAACAAAAGAAATAGGAGTAATGAAAGTAATAGGAGCATCTATAAAAGATATAGAAAAATTATTCTTAGTAGAAGCCGGTTTCATAGGATTTTTTGGAGGAGTTTTGGGTACGATAATATCATTTATTATTTCTGTAATTTTAAACATATTTGGAAAAGAATTTTTATTGTCAAGAATGCCTGTACAAGCAGTGGAAGCTCCAAAACTTTCAATAATACCGGTTTGGCTAGTGATACTTGCTCTTTTAACATCAACTTTGATAGGAATAATTTCTGGGTTCATACCGGCTAGACGGGCTATGAAGCTTCCGGCAATAGAAGCAATAAAAAATGAATGAAATATTCCTCTTAAAGATTTATAGTTTTAGGCTAAAAAAGGAATATAATATAATAAAAAGATATTAATTTTTGCTTGTATAATTTAATTATGGTTCTATAATAAATAGTGTTGGTGAAAAATCATCAGCACTATTTGACAAAGAACCTTTTATATTTGACTATGGAAACATTGAAATTTTTGCCTGCATTTTTGGTATTTCCAACAGTTAGTGCAAGTGTAATACTAATATGCAATTTGATAGATTATCTTATTTTAAAAAGGAATTTACTAATAGTGAAAAAGTTGCAACTATTTTAATTGTTATATCAATAATTTTAATAAACTTGTAAATGTTGAAATAAAAAAATAATAAAGTATTAAATATGTAATTCAAATTATTATTTGAGTAATACAATTTTATTTAGTATAAGTATATTAAATAATAAGTAAATTTAATATACTGTATCATCACTAGCACATCTCAATGACCAATGAACTGTTATGATTAATTTTTTTAAGCTAGTTATATCTTTATTACGAATCAAAGTAATCATTTGTTTATGCTCATTATTACTAAGAGTCATAATATTTAATAACTCTTGTTTAGGAGAAGATTTATAATTATTACGTATAAATTGCTTCCTGAGTGTATTTAATGTATCTATTAATATTTTATTATTGCTTTTAAAAATATAAATATTATGGAAAGCAAATTGTAATTTATAATATTTATTAAAATCTTTTTCTTTTATTGCATCATCAATATTTTTCGTAATCTTTTCCATTTTTACTAAATCATCATTATTTAAATTTTCAATTGATAATTCAATAGCTAAGGCATCTAATACACCAATTACAGAGTAAACTTCTTCAGCATCTTTTATTGTTAATTGTTTAACAACAAACCCTCTTCTAGGTCTTGCTTCCAAAAATCCTTCAGCAGATAATTGAATTAGAGCCTCTCTTATAGGGGTTCTAGAAATATTTAAATCTTTTGCAATATTTAATTCATTGATTTTATCAGATGGATTTAAAGTACAATTTTGAATGGCTTCAGAAATATAATCATAAACAATATCTTTTAAAGATGGTAAATCCATAATGGATACCTCTTTTTTTAGTATAAATCATTAATTATTTTTGTTTAAAAGTTCTCGGCCAATTTGATAAACATTTCCAGCGCCCATAGTAACGACTGTATCATCATCTTTTAGATTTTCT
>CAMQBE010000120.1 GCA_946998935.1 uncultured Mycoplasma sp.
CCTCTACCACAATTTTCACCTGGAAAAATTTTTGTTCCTCTTTGACGGAAGATAATTGATCCAGCAGTACAGAATTGACCGTCACCGATTTTAATACCTAATCTTTGTCCACGGCTATCACGGCCATTACGTGATGAACCACCAGCTTTTGTATGAGCCATTAGTTATTATCCTTCGATTTTGGTTATTTCAACACGGGTGTAAGGTTGACGGTGACCTAACTTACGTTTGTGTGTACTTTTAGCATTGTGACGATATACAACGATTTTCTTTGCTTTGCCTTGTTTCTTAATTAGACCAGAAACTTTAGCGCCTTTAACATATGGTTTTCCAATTTTTGAATCAACAAGTAGAACTTTGTCAAATGTAATTGTAGAGCCTTCTTTACCTTCAACTTTTTCAATGAAGATCGTTTGGCCTTCTTTGACTAAAATTTGTTTGCCTCCAGTTTCGATAATTGCAAGCATTTGCAATACCTCCTGAATTTGTGGCTCATCCTGAAGGTGAATACTTTTAAGTATTACTTAAACCTCTTTAGAATGGTTACAAAAAGTAACGTAGTTATTATAATATAAAAACTCGCTTAGTACAAGTAGAAAAAAATAATTTTATGGACTAATAAAATAAAGCTAAAAAGTAGAAAACTAATTAAACTTAAATGCTAAAAAAATAGTGCATGAGATGTACTAATTTGTGGATATTTTAAGTCTTAAGAGGAAATCTTACGCTTAATATAGGCGTCTCTTTTTCTCGCTATCATTCAAACTGAAAATTTACAATTTTACAAATTATTTCATTTAGTCATTTGCAAAAATGATTATTCTGGTGGTATTTTTTACCAATAGTCCTATAGAATTGTTAAAAAAGAAAAAAAGCAGCTTTTGCTGCTTTAAAATAGATTAATAAGAAATAAAGACAGGTGTTGTTTTAATAGGTTGGTTTGTGATAGGATCTTTGTTATCTCATTCTATTCCGTTTGAAGTTACTTTACCTTTTTTACTAGTGAACATTTTAACCATACTTGCTATAGCTTTAATACCAGTAATAATAAAGGTCCCAATAGCCAAACCTGTACTTACAGCCATACCACCATAGATTTTAGCTTCATCTTTTTCATCTATTTTTTTAAATTGTGTTAAGTTCTTCATAACACCTCCTTCAGTATTCTTTTATGTATTTTTTTAAAAATTGCTAAAAAAAAGAAATAATTATCATTTTTGGACTAAAAGTATTAAAAAAGCACCCTCCTAAGGTACTTATAATCTAATGATTATTTTGATGATTGAAGATTTTCTATTTTTTCCATACGTTCATTAAGTTTCTTCAATTCAGCCAAAATAAGTTCTTCGGTCGTTGGTTTTGGTTCTTCGACAGGTTTTGGATGTTTCTTTTCCATTCTTGCTTTATGTGCATTTATACATAAAAATACAATAATTAACATTAAGAAGATAATTAATGAAACTATCAAGAAACCAATTAAAGCAGCTAAGAATTTACCAATTAAAATCCCGCCAGCTGTTCAGTCTTTAAGCTCATCAAATCCTAAATGTTTTGCAATAGGCGCCATAATAACGTCATTAGCTAATGAGTTAACAACTGCGTTGAATGTAGCACTTAAAAGAATGCCCATTGCTAACATGAACATGTTGCCGCGTTTAACAACATTCCATGCATCTTTACATGATTTTTTGAACATACTTTTATTATATATTAACTTGTTACATAGTTATTATTAAAAATGCAAAAAGGCATAAAAAAATGAAGGTTTTCCTTCATAATAATTTACTTTTTAGATTTTTTAGATTTACTCTTTAATTTATTTTCTTTATCTTTATTTTCTTCTTTTGTGTCGTTTTTTGAATTTTCTTCAGATTTTTCTTCTTGTTTTTTCTCAGGTTCTTCTTTTTTAGCTTCTTCTGCCGTTTTTGCTTCTGCTAATTTTTTAGCTTCTTCAGCTTTCTTTTCATCTACAGCCTTCTTTGCTTTTTCAGATAATTTGGTTACATTCACTAAAGCTGTTTGAATAACACGTTCATAAAGTTGGAAACCTATAGCAACTGTAGAAGTGATTGTGAATTCAGGTTTGGAATCATCTTCAGTCATTTCTAAAATTTTGTGCTTATTTGGATCAAAAACTTCTCCAATTTGTGGTTCAATTAAAGAAATGCCGTGTTTAGTAAACACATTTTCCAAGTTTTTAGAAATCATATCAAAACCTTTAACGTAGTTAGCAACAACTGGGTTTGAGTTCATTTCACCCATTTTGATGGCTCTTTTAAGAGTCGAATATTGGGAACCGAAATCTTCAAAGAATTTTTGTAGAGCATATTTACGAGCTTTTTCTAATTCTTCTTTTGGGATTGTCAAACGTTCAATAACTTTGACATTATTTTCGCTTTTATTATCTTTATTATCTTTAGAATCTTTACTTTTTTCTTTGAGGTCTAATTCTTTGGTTAATTCTTCAATTTTGTTTTTTAAATTAGTAACAACTAATTCATGTCTATTAGATTTTTCTAG
>CAMQBE010000121.1 GCA_946998935.1 uncultured Mycoplasma sp.
CAAGATAACAATATCATCAACTTCTAAGGGATAATAGATTACAAAGTCCTTACTCCTTATCGTTGCAACTGGAACGTTAATTATCATTGTGTTATCTTCACTCGGTAGCGGCATGACATCAACTTTCATTGTCTCGGGATAAAACTTAACAACCTTTGCCATCTTGCAGACGTTAGTTTCTCCTGCAATATTCTTTTTAAAATCTTCAAAAAAGTTGTTGGCGTGTCTATTTGCTTGCTCTCTCATATTTCCTCAACCTCTAATTCTGTGTTAAAGTCTTTTGAGTGCCTTCCAGATATAACCCTAAAAGTACCATTCAAGGCTTTTGATTCAATCTTAATAACACTATCAGTTTCTATCTTAGGATTTAAAAGACAAGTTACCTTCCAAGTTTTTTTAGTTTCTTCATTTTTCTTCTTGTCCTTTTCTTTTCCAACATCTGAAGTCTTATCTCCAGATTCGTCTTTATTAAGAGTTGGTATTCCTACAAGTCCAGTATCTTTATTAAGTACAAAGCCTGTTGTATATCCTTTTTTTTGATCTCTTATAACGATTCTGTTTTTGTTAATAAACATCTTGGATTCGGTGTCTTTTACAAGTTGAGTTAAGGACTTACTTGCAGATCCTTTTATTGTTTTTCCTAATTTATAAACTAAATCATTTTTTGGCGTTATTTCTACAATTTCATATTTCAAAACATTAGCTAAATCTCGCATGATGACACTTGCCTTTGTTCCGTTGGCATAGGTTTTATTAAGTTCAGCCTTTCTCCAAGCCTTTGTTCCGTCGCCAACTGTAATCTTAGTAACTTTATCAAGACCTTCCCAAGTTGTTTCTATATCCTCAATCTCGCCTGTAAGTATATTAGCTTTATTATCCATGTACTTATAACCAACATTAAGGTATAAATAACCATCTCGTTTTATATCGTTTATAGTGTCGTCTGATAAATTGTAAATTGTAACTGTGGATAAGTCAGGCTCTTTCTCATCATTAAAAGATACATCAAAATCTATTTCAAGAGCATTTTCTCCCAAATTTGTAAATTTCTTTTGACCTGCCAATACTTCGATATCATGTATCCAAAACATACAAAAACACGTCCTCATTTAAATTATCATAGTCAGCCTTTCCTGCATTTCCTGTTGTATCAAAAGGCTTTATAACAACTTTTGGCACTCCTAAATGTTTTAAATTCTCAAAAAGTTCCACGTTATAAACCACCTTGTAATTATCAATAATTTTTACATGGTCTTTTTTTAGTGAAACAGTGAAAAAGTCTCCAACAGAATTATAATTTAACTCAAATTGGAAAGTATTATTATCAAGTACAATCTCGAATTCATAGGGTATTTGATTTTTATCAATATTAATAAATTTCATCTTGTTTGCACCTGCTTTCTTCCTGCGTTTGTTTTTGCCTTAACCTTAATAGCAGTTTTAGCATCTTGTTTATTAGTTTTAGGATTTTTAACATTTACTTCAAAAGTTTCAGGCTTTGCAATTTTAACATGAGTAAGAGTGATACTATAATCAAATCCTTCAGCATTTTCCACTGTATGATTTGTATCTAAGCTAGTTAAAACAACATTTGTAAAAATATTTCTACCTGTATATTTTAAAAGTTTAGCTTCTTTTTGATATGACCTTAAAAGTGCAAGCTTTGCAGGAGCGTCATTAACAATTGACCCTGAAAGTTTTACTGTAAAAGGCTTAGCTTTCATATGGTCTGCAATATCTTCACCTTTTTCAACAGGCTTGTTAGTTACTTCAGCAGTATTCGATGGATTTTCAGTTACAACTGCATCCATAACTATATCTTCAAGCCTTATTCTTGTAGTATTTATTTTCATAGCCTACGCCTCTTGCAATTGCATTTCTCTAAAGAAAGCATCTAATTCTTTTCTAACTTCAAGACCAATGTTTTTAGCTTCATCTACTTTTCTTTCTCCATAAATATTTACATTAATTGTAGGAGATGAATTTATAGATTCTCTTCTGTAATTATTGTTTTGAGTGTTGTTGG
Source organism: uncultured Mycoplasma sp. (assembly GCA_946998935.1). Lineage (GTDB taxonomy): Bacteria > Bacillota_I > Bacilli_A > Mycoplasmatales > Metamycoplasmataceae > Mycoplasmopsis. Next base: position 2,027 of record CAMQBE010000121.1, read on the forward strand.
TAGGAATAGAATTTTTAGTTCCACCCAATTCTCTAAAAGCTTTAGCAGCATTTGCAGTTAGAACCATTTCGTCTTTGTGTAAATCTGCAGGATAATTATCAAAAGGAACTTTTTCAAGTCCACTTGCATGAGGGACTCTCTTCGCAACACCTTCACCGCCTTTTCCTTTAGCAGAACCGCCACCAGATAAAGCAGCCATTCCTTTTTGAACAATAGAAATAACACCTTTAATTGGATTTTTTAAAAAGTTTTTAACACTATTCCAAGCACTTTTTATAGCATTTAAAGCCCCTACCGCTTTATTTTTTAAAGAAGTAAAGTTTTGCCCTGTAACTTTTAAAGTTGCAAGCAAATAGCCTTTAATTCCCCCACCTAAATTTTGAGCTTCTGCTTTGATTTTTTTAAAGTTAGCTATTAAATAAATTCCTATTCCGGCTACTGCCATAATAGCCCAACCGACAGGACCGATAGCAGTC